>NZ_JAWOCL010000014.1:0-12993 GCF_046483825.1 Sodalinema sp. | reverse complement strand
ACCAGTGGACTGACTCGGGTGGCGTGGAGTCCCGATAACCGATTGTTGGCGATCGCCAGAACCGATAGTAAGATTGACATTTACACCGTTGAAGGTACGTTATTAACGCAATTGAGTGGTCATCAGTCTGTGGTAAGTTCAGTTAGGTTTAGTCCTGATGGTCGCTTCTTACTGTCAGGAAGTGAAGATCGATTAGGGATTCTTTGGAATTTGGAGAATATTCTCTCGTTGGATTTAATGACGTATGGTTGTCAACGGGTGGAGGATTATCTTCGTCAAGAGTCTGATGTCAGTTATCGGCAATCTCTTTGTCAAGACTAATCTCTCACATCGATCTAACCGCTCAAATCCCTCGGTGAATGTCTGATCGTTATCTCCAGTTTTCTTATCATGTTGGGGGCAGTGTCCCGCCGCGATCGCAGACCTATGTTCGCCGACAGGCGGACGAGGTCTTGTTTACAGAACTCCTCAGGGGCGAGTTTTGTTATGTGTTTAATTCCCGCCAAATGGGGAAATCCAGCCTGCGGGTGCAGGTGATGGCCCGCTTACGGGAGGCGGGAGTGATGCCGGGGGCCTTGGATTTAACAGCGATTGGTACGCAACAGGTGACCGTGGAACAATGGTATGCGGCGATCGCAGCCATTCTCAGTAAACAGTTTCAGCTCAAAACCAATCTCCGCCACTGGTGGCGAGAGCGGTTGGAGTTACCCCCCTCGGCTCGCTTAGGTGATTTTATTGGCGAGGTTCTTCTGGCGGAAACAGAAGAACCTTTGGTTATTTTAATCGATGAAATTGACAGTATTCTAGCTCTAAAATTCGCCACAGATGACTTTTTTGCTCTGATTCGGAGCTGTTACAATTGTCGAGCCGATCAACCCCAATACCGACGTTTGAGTTTTGCCCTGTTTGGGGTCACCACACCCGGAGAACTCATCGCCGACAAAAATCGTACCCCTTTTAACATCGGAAAAGCCATTGCTTTAAGAGGGTTTCAATCCCAAGAAGCCGCACCACTTGTTGAAGGCTTAGCCGCCGTTCTCCCCCATGCCGAGAGAGCGTTGGAGCGAATTTTGTATTGGAGTGGTGGGCAACCATTTTTAATGCAAAAACTCTGTCGCTTAGTCGTTCAACGCGCTCAAACATCTCCATTGCCACCTCTGAGAAATACACAAGAGATAGACCGATTTATTGATGGTTGTGTTGAACAAGACATTCTTCATCATTGGGAAGCCAAAGACGAACCCGAGCATCTTAAAACCATCCGCGATCGCCTCCTTTATAACGAAAAACGAGTCGGCGAACTCCTCACCCTCTACCGACAAGTTTGGGATGCCGAACAGTCCCCCTCCAGTCAGTCCTGGATTCCGGCGAACGAATGTCCCAATCAAACAGAATTAATCCTCTCCGGGGTGGTCGAAAAACGGCAAGGCTATCTCCGAGTCAAAAACCCAATTTATCAACAGATTTTTGACCGTCATTGGATTGACGAGCAACTGAACCGCCTGCGCCCCTATGCCAGTTTACTCAATGCCTGGATTGAGTCCAACTATCAAGATGAATCACGGCTATTGCGAGGAAAAGCGCTACAAGAAGCCTTAAACTGGACGCAAGAAAAAGGACTCGGGGATTTAGATTATCGCTATCTCACCGCCAGCCAAGACCTGGAACAACGGGAGATTCAGCAAAAACTGGAGCGAGCGCGGTTAGAAGAAGCCGAAGCGCGGCTGGAGGTTGAACGGCAAAGTGTACGTCGTCAACGTCGCTTGCTGGCGGGGTTAACGGTGGCCCTCGTGGGGGCGATCGCCCTGGGAATTGGGACGTTCCGCGCCTATCAACAGGCGGCGGTGAGTGAAATTCAGGCCATGATGGCCGCCTCCCGAGGGAGTTTTGCCTCCAATCAACAACTCGATGCCCTCATTCAAGCCTTACAAGCGCGAGAGAACTTCGGACAGTTATGGTTGCTCGGATCTCAGATTAAGCAACAACTCGCTCAAGACACCCAGCAAACCTTACAACGAGCCTTGTATGGCAATCATCAGTTTCACCGCATCCAAGCTCATAGCGAGTTAGCCTTGGGGTTAAATTTCAGCCCCGACGGTCAATTCTTCGCCACCTCCGCCATTGACCAAACGGCGAAAATTTGGCGGCGAGATGGAACGCTTCTGCATACTCTCCCCCATACCTCAATCGTACAAAGCGTGAAATTTAGCCCCGACAGTCAATCCTTAGCGGTGGCGACCTTTGAGGGGACGATTTACATTTGGTCAGTGGACGGAACCCTTGAGAAGACCCTGAAAGGTCATCCCGCCGAAGTGGGAGAGGTGGACTGGAGTCCTGATGGTCGTCAACTGGTCTCCGTAGGTCGTGACCCAAAGGTGAGATTATGGTCTGTCGAAGACGGAGAGCTGTTACAGGTGCTTGAGGGTCATGCAACCTTTTCGCGAACCGTAGATTTTCATCCTCAGGGCCATCAGTTCGCCTCCCTGAGTGTCGATGGAACCTTAATCATCTGGGGAACCGATGGTAGCGTCTTACAACGCTTTGAGGAGGTGGATGCACCGGGGTTGGCGATCGCCTACAGTCCCGATGGCGAGCGATTGGTGGCCGGATATGGGGATCATCAGGTTCGCCTCTGGCATCCTGAGCGGGGGTTACTCAAAACGCTAAGTCATCATGAAGCGGAAGTGACCACAGTAGACTTTAGTCCCGATGGCCAGCGGTTTGCGTCCGCTGGGGTTGATCGAGAACTGCTCATTTGGTCCCGTCAGGGAACCCTTTTAAACCGCTTAAAGGGTCATGATAGCCATTTGCGACGTGTGGCCTTTAGTCCTGAAGGAACGGAAGTTGGAAGCTTAGGGGAAGATGGAGTTTTGAACCGATGGCAGGTTGGAAATCCCTTTCGCCAGGTGTTACGGGGCCATGCTGATGTGGTCTGGGGAGTGGACTATGTTCCTCAAGCCTCGCCTCGGACTCCACAATTGGCCACAGTTTCGGGGTTAGATGTTCAGCTTTTGGATTCCCAGGGAGAACGGCTCAACCAGTGGCAAGAGTTAAGTTCCCGGCGTTTCTATAGTCTGGCAGTCCATCCTCAAGAACCAATCTTGGTCGCCGGAACCTCGGGGGGAGAGATTGTTCAGGTCAATTTAGCGGCGGGGTCCACTCGCTCTTGGCAAGCCGATGGGGTGGGAATTATGGCCTTAGCCTATAGTCCCGATGGCCGCTGGCTGGTCTCCTCTGGTGTGTCCTTTCCCCTGCAAATTTGGACTCGTAATGATTCCGGGGATTATGATCTCTACCATGAACTCGACGGCCATCAGGCCCAAGTCTGGGAGTTAGCGTTTAGTCCCGATGGCTCATATTTGGTCTCAGGAAGTCTCGATGGCGTCATCAAACTCTGGGAATTGAGATTCGGTCAAGATCAGAGTTTTTCTGGGTTTGAGGCAACGCCACGGGTGAGTCTTGAGACTCAGCAGGGAGCCATTTGGGGACTGGCGGTGAGTCCTGATAGTCAACGAATTGCTAGTACCAGTCGTGATGGCTGGTTGACCATCCAGAATCGCCAAGGGGAGACACTTCAACAGGTTCAGGTGGCTCAAGATCAGGGTCTAACGCGAGTCGATTGGAGTCCTGATGGTCGTTGGCTGGCGGTTGGCCGTGTGGATGGCCGCATTGATCTCTATACTCCTGAGGCCGAGTTTGTGATTAGCTTAGTGGGTCATGAGTCGGAGGTGCTGACTCTGGCCTTTAGTCCCGATAGTCAGGGGTTGATTTCTGGGGGACAGGACAGTGTGGCGATTCACTGGGATTTAGAGCGTATTCTGGGGGCTGATTTGATGGATGAAGGCTGCGATCGCGTGTGGGAGTATCTACGTTATGGGGAACAGGGAATAGGGAACGGGGAACAGAGAGGTCGGGTGTGTTCTGGGAATAGGGAATAGGGAACAGGGAACAGGGAACAGGGAACAGGGAACAGGGAATAGGGAATAGGGAACAGGGAACAGGGAACAGGGAACAGGGAATAGGGAACAGGGAACAGGGGGTTCGGGTGTGTTCTGGTTTCAATCCAGGTTAGGACCTCAACCCGTCGATTGTAGGGGCGAAAAATTTTTCGCCCCTACAAAATTTTTCGCCCCTACCGGCCCGAACGCAGGACTGGGCCGGCGTTGACGAGGATGGCAACGATCGCCAACAGCCACACCAGCCAATCTCCCCAACGAACATAGAGAGTGCGACTTTGGCGGCGATAAATGGTCTCTTGATGGGTGGCGTACTGGTTGATTTCAGAGATCCAAAGGGTCTCCCCATGGGGATTCACAAACGCCGAATAGCCGGTATTGGTGGCCCGAACGGCCCAGCGATCGAGTTCAATGGCCCGCATCACGTCCTGAGCGTGATGTTGGCGGGGCATAGAGGCGTCATAATGGGCATTGTTGGCGGCACTGAGGAAAAATTCACCCCCTCGCTGGGCCTGGGCCTGAAGATGCTGCGGAAAGGCGGATTCGTAGCAAATGCTGACAATGGCTGGCCCGAAGGGGGTTTCTAGGAGTTGGTCCCCGGAACCCGCTATCATCTTGGCTTGTAGGGGAGACAGACGGCTAATAAATCCCCCTAAGACCGATTCAAAGGGGATATATTCTCCGAGGGGGACGAGAATCGCTTTGTCGTAATAACTGAGGGTGTCTCCGTTGCGGCTGATGCTGAGAAGACTGTTGGTGTAGTGGCTTGGAGTTCCCCGTAGCGTTCCCACCCAGGCGGGAACGCCGCGATCGCGAATGGCTTGGTAGAAATGGCCGGCGGGACTATTACTATATTGGAGGCGATCGCCTTGCCACAACACCGGTAACGCCGTCTCAGGGGTCATCACCCCATCGACTCCGGCCTCGCTCAATTCCTCATAGCCTCGGGTATAGCCTTCTAAGGCTTGCCGCAATCCGTCGGGATAGAGTTTAATCTCGTTGGGGATATTGCCCTGAATCAGTCCGACGTTCAGACTCTGTTCGGGGCGATCGTTGAGGGGACGGCTGTAGAGATAGCCCCCCAGTCCCTGGGCCAGTCCCAGCACCAGCAGCCCAGCCACAATCGCCGAGAGACGGACTCTTTTACGGGATAGGTCAAATGAGTCAAACGCTGCCGCCCAACAGCCGTTAACCGCCACCAGAACGGCGGTAATGGTGGTGGTTCCTGAGAGTTGCCCTAGGTGTAAGATGGGCAAATTATGGGGACTTTGGGTGTAGGCGAGGGAGGACCACCAGAGGGGGAGCGATCGCCACAGCACTTCCAAGAGACACCAACTGGCGACCCCGATGAGAATCCTCGCCCCCCAACCGAAAAATTTTTCGCCCCGACTCCATTGTTGGAGATAAGCCTGAAGATAGGCCCAAAGTCCCACTAAAACCGCTCCCCAGAGGGCGATGAAGAGCCAACAGGCGATCGCAATGGCCAAACTCGCCAACCAAGGAACTCCCATCCAAGTCATGGGATGAACCCCGGTAATCCAAAAAATGGCGGTTCCATGAAATCCCGCCCCCCAAGCTGCTCCCAAATGCCACGTTGGAGTGGTTTGTCGCCCTATCAGCCACCAGAGGGGGGCCAGGGCGAACCAGGCTAAACCCCACCATTCCCAGGGGGCGACGGTACAACCCATGAGGATACCGCTAAGAAGACTCAAAAACAGGAGTTTCACTAGGCTTTAAGCTCTGAGATTGAACAGTCAACCGATTTGTCCACGTAATCAGGACAAGGATGCAATGGGTGGGATATGTTTGTCATTGATCCATTGAATCATCAGATAAGGATGAACAACATGAAAATCATGTTGAGGAGACTGGTAAATACCATGTCGGTTTGGCATAATAACCTGTAAATCTTGAGCTATAAAGTCCTTGAAATTTGCAGTCACCAGTGCAGTTGCTCGACCAGCTAAAGCAGTTTCTAGAACATGCCGGTCTTCGACATCCTGAATTGGAATTATTCCAGTTCCACCTAAGGTTAAACTTGGACTGAACTGAGCATAGTCCCGAATTGCGCTCACGTAAGCAGCCGCCGTCTCCGGTAATTCCCTAAATTGGCACTGTTCCTCTAAAACCTGTTGCAAACGGTTAAGCATTCCCCAAGAAATGACTAATTCCACAGGACCAATAGGACAGGATCCTTGCCGAACAATCTGCACTAACGTTTGACAAGCTGAGCCTTGACGACCTTTTGCAGAAGCTAGGAGGTAGGCACACCAGATATTAAGGTCTAAACATAATCGCACCGTCTCAGCCATTTATCGAGGTCGTGTCATCTCCACAGCAGCCGCTAGGATATCATCTTCAGTTTCGAGACTTTCTAGAAAATCTGGATCGATTTGCTCCTGGATTTTTTGGGAGGCAATTTCATAGTTGCGCGATAATACTACCTTTAGCAACACATCCATGATTTGCTCCTGATTTGAGGAATTTGATAATGCCTGAATAAGCTCTTGTTTGTCAGACTCTGATATGGCTTTATCTTGACAAATACTGGCTACAGTTTGTCGATGGTTTTCGCAAAAAAACAAAATTCGTTTAATCAATTCAGAAGACGATGAATTATTGAGTTGAGACAGCTCTTCTACTCGTTTGGAGAGTTTAGGATCGAGAGGAGTCTCTGATGTGTTTCTACTCATTTTCAATAAAACTTGACTCACTACAGTATAAGCCAGTCTCAAACGGATTGCCCAGTCCGGCACGAGAACCGGCAACATCCATCCCATCATCGCAACAAGACCTGTAGAGACCCAATTGTGGCGGGACTGGGACTCCCCTCAGGGTCATCCTCCTCATCATCAGCCACCTCAATCGAAACAATCACCGAATCCGCCGTAATTTGGGCGCTGAAGTGGTCTTGAATCCCTTGAACCAGAAAGTTAATGGCCTCAACCGTTAGTCCCGTTTCCTCCGCCATTCTCTGGTCAAGGTCTGTATCTTGGAGGAAGTCTTGCAACCGCTTTTGATTGAAAATCTGAAGTTGAGTATTGACCATTTGGTTCAACAGAGGACTGAGGTCATTACTGTTGATAAAGGGAACATTGACTCGCACTTGGGTGTCTCCGGCTTCCATGTTGAGAGACCCTTGATTGAGGTTGACAAAGACTGTTTGCGAGAGTTCAAAATCGACCAGTCCAATGACCGGGTACTCAATAGCCAAATTGCCCAAAATCCGGAAACCTTCATCGAGGAGTTGGTAGCGCATTCGACGAATGGTGAAGGGAAAAAATTCGTCGTTGTTGATGTCTTGTCGGGCTTGATCGAGGAAGCGATCGAGATGCAGTTTTTGGTCGAGACAGGGCCGGGGAAATTCAATTTCTAGGTGTGTCTCGTCTTCGATGTGCGATCGCAGTTCACAGGGAATCAACGTCTCCCCCGGTTGACTCATCCAGGGGACCAGAATCAGGGAGAGGGAGAGGACAAGGACTAAAAGCCAACGCCAAGGACTGTTCACGGGTTTACGCCAAAAGAGATCGCCTAATCGGTTAGGGTTAAGGCAAGTTGATAGAGGTCACGACGGGAGAGGGGGGTCGATTGTGCCAGGAGACGGCTGGCCTGCGATCGCGAGTGACCTTGTTGCATCAGGGCCTGTAACTCGGATTTTAAGGCGGCTTCCGAGAGTTGACGACTGGGGGAGGAACAGCCACCGATGACTAGGGTATATTCTCCCTTGGGATTATGGTCTTGATAATAGGCGATCGCCTCGGCCAAGGTTCCCCGCCAAATCTCCTCAAAGCGTTTGGTTAATTCTCGGCCCAGGGTCACTCGGCGATCGCCTCCCAGGACAGTTTGTAAGTCCTCCAGGGTCTGTCGCAGCCGATGGGGGGCTTCATAGAACACCAGCAATCGGGGTTCCGTTTGCAACTGTTCTAGGCGTTCCTGACGCTCTTTCCCTTTCAGGGGGAGGAAGCCTTCAAAACAGAAGCGATCGCCCTCAATCCCCGCCACACTGACGGCTGTGACACAAGCACTCACCCCAGGAATCGGAATCACCGGGATTCGGGCCTCAGCACAAGCCTGGACGAGTTCATACCCCGGATCAGAAATCCCCGGCATTCCCGCATCGGTGACGAGGGCGATCGCCGTCCCCCCCCGCAGGCGAGACAGCAGTTCCTCTAACCGTTCATGGCGATTATGGTGGTGATAGCTAATTAGGGGGGTTTCAATCTGGAAATGTTGCAACAGTTTCCCCGTATGACGAGTATCCTCGGCAGCAATCAAATCCACGTCTTTGAGGGTTTGAATGGCCCGCAAGGTCATATCCTGCAAATTACCAATTGGCGTTCCCACCAGATATAAAGCCGCCATCGTCATAAGCCGATCAACCCCCCTGAGGGGGAGAATCATGATTCTCCCCTACTCCTGATTCGTCTCCGGAGACTCCTCTTGCGTCTGATGATGACTAAACCGTTCCTCGGCGTTATCCATCACCTCTTGGAACTTCTCCAACACCTCACCGGGATAACTTTCTAATTCCTTCATCGACAGAGAGATGCGGTTTTTCCACTCATCAATCTCCGTCACAATCACCTTCAGCGGTTGTCCTTCCTCAAACAAGGTTTCCACATCAGGAATCCGGGCCTTACTAATCTGTTTAATATGTAGCAGTCCCGTCACGCCACCTAACTCCACAAACACCCCATAGGGTTTAATATTGGCGACGGTTCCCTCGACTAACTCCCCAGCCACGAGATACCGCATCCGACTGGCTTTCGCCGCCTGACGGTGGGAACAGACCAACTTATCTTCATCGGCGTTGACGTCTAGCAGCGTGACCGTGAGATGTTGTCCTACTAAGGCATCTAGGTTATGGCGGTCTACGAGGTGCGATCGCGGAATAAAGCCTCGCAAGCCGCGAATATCCACCACCACACCACCTCGGTTGGTTCCGGTGACCTCAACCTCAACCGTCTCTCCAGTTTCCTGGAATTTCGCCAATTTGTCCCAAGTCTCCTTAATCTCAATCTGGCGAATGGAGAGAGTCACTTGTCCCTCAGCATTGGCCCCACGAATCACGAGAAACTCCCGTTCTTCATTCAGGGGGAGGGCTTCTTCGAGATTGGTTACCAACTCCGCCGAGACTTCCTTGAGGGGCAAAAAGCCATGAGACTTACTGCCAATGTCGACATAGACCCCATCAGCCTCATGTTGAAAGACCTTTCCGGTCACCAATTGTCCCTTTTCCGGAATCGTATCGTGGCCATCGAGGGCTTTGGCGAAGTCCTCCATAGAAAAGGGCATGTCCCGATTGGAGCGAGATTGAGCAGTCATAGCAATGAAGAAGGCAAGAGGCAAAAGGCAAGAGGCAAGAGGGATAAGGGGTGTTCTGGCGTTGTGGGGTGAAACATTCTTCACCTCTACGATTGATCATTCAAGTTAGACCTTGCCAGAACGCACCGCTTTGGCGAGATTCCCGCCTCCCTAACCACGATACACTAACCGAAGTTTTTTAATCCTTCAACTGGCTGAACAACTGCCAAATCTCACCCCAGGCTTGTTCGGCGACCTCAGGATGATAACTCTCCCGCTGGTCACAGAGGAAGCCATGGGTCGCGCCCTCGTAGCGGAAGAGCTTATGGTCGATGTTATGCTCCTGTAACGCCCGTTCGATGGTGTCAACGTCTTCTGAGGGGATGAGGGGGTCTTCCGTGCCGAAAAAGGTGTATATCGTGCCGGAAATGGCAGGAGTGCGATCGCAGGTCGTCCCTCCCTCCTGACCGGGACACATCTGAGCAATCCCGGCCCCGTAACAGGAGGCCGTCACCTGAATATCCGGGAGGGTTGCCGCCAGATAGGCCACATGACCGCCAAAACAGAAGCCGATACAGCCAAACTGGTCTGTGGTGTTGGGCAAGCCTTTGAGATAGTCCAGACTGGCTTGGGTGTCGCCGAGGAGTTCGCTGGCTTTGGTTTGCACCTTATACTCCCGTCCTTTGGCTAAATCGGCGTCACTATAGCCGACCTCGAATCCGGGTTCGAGGCGTTGGTAGAGTGCGGGGGCGATCGCCACATACCCCTGAGCCGCAATCCGTTCCGTCACCTCCCGGATATGAGCATTAACGCCAAAAATCTCCTGAAACACCACAATTCCCGGATAATCTCCCGGTTCACTCGGCTGAGCCAGATAGGCATCAATCTCTAAGCCATCATTCTCAACCTTGACCCATTCACGTGATATAGACATGACACAAAAATCCTAAATACACCGATGGTAGGGTCTGTTCGGCGATCGATCAACCCCAAACACCCGACCCCAATCTTCCAACTCACCCGAACGCACCCAATCCAGAAACCCGGTGTTTCCAAAGACACCGAGTTTCTAAGTCCCCGCAGATCCCATCATCAGCTTGACGGATGAGTTGAATGAAGTTAAACTGAACTGAGTTCTCAATTTGAGAACATAACAGCTTTATCCAGACCCAGTCTATGAAGATAATCGGACTCGGTAAACTGCGAGAGTTTGCCGAGAAACACCCAGACTCTCGGACTCCATTAGACGGTTGGAGAAAAATCGTCGAGCAAGCGGAATGGAGACACTTACCTGACATTAAAACGACCTATAGTAAATCAGTAGATTATGTAGAGGGGTATCTGGTTTTTAACATCAAGGGGAACAATTATCGTCTTATTGCTCAGATAAACTATCGTGTAAAAATCGTCAAAATAAATGACATCTTAACCCACGCGGACTATGATAGGGGAAACTGGAAAAAATAATAACCAATATATCCATACCCTGATAGATTGAGGAAAATTTAGCAAAATGACCACCTTAACCTATAGCCAACTCCTCACTCAAATTCAACCCAGACCCATCCAGTCTCCAACCGACTATGAGGCAATGCTGTCTCAATTAGAACGGCTGATGGAGATTGAGGAATCTCAATTGAGTGACGAAGAAGCCTCAATGCTAGAGTTGTTAGCCATGTTGATTGAGGACTATGAAACAAAAACAAACCCAATGCCCAATACCGCCAGTCCCCATGATGTTTTAGACGAATTGGTCGCGGCGCATCAACTGCGTCAAAAAGATTTATTAGACATCTTTGGTTCCAAGGGGATTGCCTCGGAGGTCTTCAATCGCAAACGAGGGATTAGTAAAACACAAGCCAAGGCACTCGGCCAACGATTTAACCTTCCCCCTAGTGTTTTCCTCTAACACCTAGCCACTCAGCCCCAAATCCAGAAACCCAGCGTCTCCCAAAATGGTAGGGTGCGTCCCGGCATCGATCAACCCCAGAAGCCCGACCCCAATTTTCAAACTTGCCGGAACGCACCGCCCCCAGGAACCCCACCGTCTCTATAAATTATTAATAATAAAATACGGTTTTTACGATATTTCAGGTGTTCAATTCATTCACAATTACTCAGCATCAATCCCCTCCCACATCTGCTCCAAGGGGATTCGTTTTCCTGCCCTTGCTTCCTGTAATGCTTGTCTTAAACTTCCCTGAACTTCCTCCACTAGAGTCGTATTAGCATCCGATTTATCATCTTCAAAAACGTTCATCGCATTACCTCAATCATTACGCCAATCTTAGCAAACTCTTCCCCCCCAAACCCAGAAACCCGGTGTCTCCAAAGACACCGAGTTTCTCAACCCCCAAAAACATCTGCCCATAAACCCTATCCTGATTTTTCATAAATATCGCGGCGATGTCCAACGCGAGCTATGATCACAACCTCATGGGCGCGATCGCACTCATAAATGACACGATAATCACCCACTCGAAGCTTATAAAACCCTAACAAATTCGCCGACAACGGTAGGGGTTGAATCGCCTCAAAATTCTCTACCATCCAGTTAATTTTCTTAACAATGCGTTGACAAATTGTCCGAGGAATCGACTCTAAATCGCTCACAGCTTGAGGATCATAGCGAACCGTGTAACCCATCCTTACCCCAATCCCAAACGACGCACCACATCCTCAGAACTCAACAACACCGACTCCCCAGATTCCCGAGCGGCCCGCTGGGCCAACAAGCCTTCTATCACCTCCGGGCGAACCACCTGCCCCTCATCTGGGTCTGCCAAAACATCCAACAACACCTCTTCAACCGTTTCCCGAATCAACACCCTTAACTCATCCACCGTCAAATTCTTAACCTGCATAATGACCTCCCATCACCTCAAGCATCACGCCAATCTTAGCAAACTCTTCACCCCCAAACCCAGAAACCCGGTGTCTCCCAAAATGGTAGGGTGCGTCCCGGCATCGAGCAACCCCGAAGCCCGACCCCAATTTTTAAACTTGCCGGAACGCACCGCCCCTAGGAACCCCTACCCCTTCACCAAAAACACCCGCTCATAATCCCCAATCAACCAAGTCGGCAACAACCCATGGGCGCTACTCAACCGTAACTGGTCCGCCCGACAAATCAACATCGCCGCCAAGAAACATTGCAGGGACTTCGGACGATTCATCCCCTGGGACAACTCCGCCCCCAACTGCTCAAACAACGACTGTTCCGCCGCCGTCTTCGCCAACTGCTGCATCCCACTGTTCATCAACAACCGCTGCACCTCACCCATAGGCCCCGCATAGGCCCCCGGCAATTGGTCCGCCGGTAAACTGAGCCAATACTGACACAACTGCTGCCGCGCTTGCCGTAACCGCACCAGGGCCGCCCCATCATTGGGGTTCTGCTGCAACCGCTGCACCAACTCCGACACCTGAGCCACAAACTCAGGACTGGGGGGCTGGGCTGACGCGGCTGGCTGCACTTTGCCCTCAAACACCGCCTCGTAATCGGGCAATAACCAGGCCGGAAGCCGTGTTGCTGCCTCTTGGACTCGTAACTGGTCGGTGGGGTAGTACAACATCGCCCCCATGAGGGCATTCAACGACTGGGGTTCCGTTAACCCCGACCCCTTCTGGGTTAACTCCTGACGATACGCCTGTTCTTCGGGGGTGAGGGGCTGTTTCTGGAAACCACTGGTGAGGAGAATCCGATAGCCCCGTCCCAAATCCTCAAAGTAAA
>NZ_JAWOCL010000274.1:0-8829 GCF_046483825.1 Sodalinema sp. | reverse complement strand
GGGAACGCTATTCTTCGTCCAATATGGAAGTGGGAATGCCGGATGTGGAACTTCTCTGTCAAGCTTATGGGCTGAAGGGGATTAAAGTCACCCATACGGATCAACTTCAGGATGCGATCGCCGAAATGCTAGCCTACGATGGTGCTGTGGTGATGGATGTCCGGGTTCATCGCACGGAAAACTGTTACCCCATGGTGGCGCCGGGTAAGAGCAACGCGCAAATGCTGGGGCTACCGGAACAGAACAAGTTAGAGCGGGCCGTTGAACTCGTGTATTGTCCCAATTGCAACGCGAAAAACGCCTCAACTAACCATTTCTGTCCTGAATGCGGCACGAAGTTGTAGGGCGCGAGTGACTGGGCGCGAGTGACTGGGTGAGGGCGAGTGACTCGAAACTTGCCCTCACTGGGATGGGATGGGCGCTCAAAGCTGATGTTGATGAACAGCCGAGTCTTCCGATTCGGCTTCTAGCCCATAACTAGCAACGACTCTACGGCCCACTAACACCTTGACTCGTTTCGCCAGACGCAGGGCTTGAATGGGGGCTTCCATGAGCGGGATCACATCTTGGATGCGTTGCGCCATAGCCGGAGTTTGCACCCGGATGCAAAATGAACCCCAAAACCGGAAAACTTGACAGTTTCCCAAAAGTTTAAGCTGTTGGAGTTCCTGGGGATCTTCTCGATAAAAGTCCCACAGAAGTTGAGTGAGTTGGCTGGGACGTTTCATGGCCATAATAGATTTCTGTATTACAGTTTATGACAGGATTTTTGTTAAATCGGGAAATTTAGCAGACTTAGAGATTGCCTCTCCAAGAGAGTAAACCGAGATACGACCGACCTCATTTTCATTAAAACCTAGATCGCTCCCCAAGCGCTCGTTCATGACAAAAGACTTAACGTCTGTGGCAAAAGACGTGATAAGACTGAAAAACCTGTTAAACTCAAAAACTATCTTAAAATCGCTTAAATTCAGCAAATTGTCATGAAACGTCGAGCCTTTGTCACTCGCAGTGCCGTTAGTGCAGCGGCCGTCTCGGCCCTGGCTGCTTGTACGGAAACCGCCGGAACGGGGACTGACGCGAGTTCACTGCCCCGAGTGAACTGGCGCATGGCCACGAGTTGGCCCCTATCTCTCGATACCATCTATGGTGGCGCGGAAACCGTCTGTCGTCGGGTGAGCGAGATGACCAATGGACGCTTCAGCATTACACCCTATGCTGCTGGTGAGTTAGTTCCCGCTTTGCAGGTGATGGATGCGGTACAGGGGGGGACTGTTGAATGTGGCCATACGGCCAGCTACTACTACATCGGCAAAAACCCCACTCTCGGCTTTGCGACGACGATGCCGTTTGGCTTCACGGCTCAACAACAAAATGCCTGGCTTTATCAAGGCGGTGGCTTGGAGGCGATGCAAAAGGTCTATAGCGATTTTAATATCATTAACTTCCCGGCCGGAAACACCGGCACTCAGATGGGGGGCTGGTTTAAGCGACAAGTCAACAGTCTGGCTGATTTAAATGGCTTGAAAATGCGTATTCCGGGGTTGGGAGGAACGATTATGGCCGAGATGGGGGTGAATGTGCAGGTGTTGCCCGGTGCGGAAGTCTATCTGGCCCTGGAACGAGGTGCGATCGATGCGGCGGAGTGGGTTGGCCCCTATGATGATTTGAAATTGGGGTTACATAACGCCGCTCAATATTACTATTATCCCGGCTGGTGGGAACCCGGCGCGACGTTGGATGTGCTGGTCAATCGCTCAATGTGGGAGCGTTTACCGCCTGAGTATCAAGCGGTGTTTGTGACGGCCACGGTGGAAGCCAATATGATGATGTTGGCTCAGTATGATGCCCTCAATGGTCAGGCGCTACAGCAGTTGGTGGATGAGGGGGCTGTGTTATCGGAGTTTTCTCAGGAGATTATGGAACGGGGGGAGACGATCAGTTTCGGGATTTATGAGGAGAATGCCCGAGAGAATGACTCGTTCCGAGAGGTGTATGAGAGTTGGCTGGCGTTCCGAGAGGTGGTCTATGGCTGGCATCAACTGAATCAGTTGAGTTTTGTTCGCCATTCGTCCCGCGATCGCTCCTAAGACGACTGAGGGACATCTGGGACCTCAGCGGCTGTGTCTTCGAGGGGGGGACGTAGACTGAGATAGAGCAATAGCCCCAGGAGAGGGGTTAGGGACACGGTCCAGAAGAGTTTGCCATTGTTGAGTCCTCGTCGGGCCATGTCATCGCCGAGGAGAGCCGGAACGAGGGCGCAGAGGAGGCAAAAGTCGAGACTCATGACATGGATAAAGCGACTGGTTTGCCATTGTTGGCTGAAGTCGCTCCAATTGCCTTGACTGAGGCCAAATCCCAGTAGGGCGATCGCGGCGATCGTCAACAGTCCCCCCAAAATTCGCGAGTCCCAAAATCTCAGAAATGGGTTCATTGACCCCTCTAACTCAGGATTTGGCGATCGCAGGGCCAGATAGGGCAAAATGGCGAAAGCCCCCACGCCAAAGGAAGCAGCGGCAAACACCCAGGCACCAATTTTCTGTCCCCGTCCATCAGCAAAGAGCATGGCCCCATAGGCGAAGGGGAAAATCCCCATCAGGTTAAATAGGGCTATGATTGCCGGATTGATACCCTCCCAGTTCCCCGAGGAGAGGTTAACAATCAAATCCACCGTTTCGGGGCGATCTGGGGGCGCTAGTAGGAAGGCATAGCCGAGAAAGGCTAACCAAAGTACCGTAAAGAAGATGCGACGGGTCATGGGGGGAAGAAGGGAACAGGGAACAGGGAACAGGGAATAGGGAACAGGGAATAGGGAACAGGGAATAGGGAACAGGGAACAGGGGAACCCCAGCCCTAATCCCGATTGTGGACGGGATCAATCACTTGAGTTACTCCCATTCAATGGTTCCGGGGGGTTTGGAGGTGACATCGTAAACTACGCGATTGACTCCGGAGACTTCGTTGACAATGCGATTGGAAATCAGTTCGATGAAGTCATAATCCACCCGTGACCAATCGGCGGTCATGCCATCTTCACTAGAGACAAAGCGCAATACAATCGGATAAGCGTAGGTGCGTTGGTCGCCCATGACGCCAACACTGCGAATGGGCAGCAGGACGGCGAAGGCTTGCCAGAAGTCGTGATAGATGCCGTGGCGGTTGATTTCTTGGCGTACGATGTAGTCGGCATCTCGTAGGATTTTCAGGCGTTCTGGGGTCACTTCCCCGAGGATGCGAATGGCGAGGCCGGGTCCGGGGAAGGGATGGCGGCGGACAATTTCTTCGGGAAGGCCGATGGAACGACCGAGGTTGCGAACTTCGTCTTTGAAGAGTTTTCGCAGGGGTTCGATGAGTTTAAATTGTAGGTCTTCGGGGAGACCGCCGACGTTGTGATGGCTTTTGATTTTGACGGCGACTCGTTCCCCGGTTTTGGGGTCTACGTTGGAGTCGGCGGACTCGATGACATCGGGATAGAGGGTTCCCTGGGCGAGATAGTCAAACGGACCGAGGCGGCGGGATTCTTCCTCGAAGACGCGGATAAATTCATGGCCGATGTGACGGCGTTTTTCTTCGGGATCGGTGACGCCAATGAGTTTTTCGAGGAAGCGATCGCGGGCGTTGACGTACTCGACGGGGATATGAAACTGATCGCGAAACAGTTTAACGAGTCGTTCGGGTTCATATTTGCGCATGAACCCCTGATCGATAAACATACAGGTGAGGTTGTCGCCGATGGCCCGGTGCAGCAAGAAGGCTAGGGTGGAGGAGTCGACGCCTCCGGATAGGGCCAGAAGCACTCGTTTGTCGCCCACGCGGGCGCGGATTTCTCGGATGGATTCTTCGACAAAGGCTTCGGTGGTCCAGGTGGGTTCGCAGTCGCAGATGTGGTAGACGAAGTTACGGACGAGGGCCTGGCCTCCGACGGAATGGACGACTTCTGGGTGGAATTGTACGCCGTAGATTTGGCGATCGTGGTTGGCGATCGCGGCGTTGGGGGTGTTATCGGTATGAGCGAGAATCTCGAAGCCGTCGGGGAGATGCGTCACGGAGTCACCATGACTCATCCACATGGTTGAGTTTTGTTCGACGTTGGTGAGCAGATCTGTGGGATCGTCGATATGGAGGGCGGCTTTCCCGTATTCGGCTAACTCGGCCCGTTCGACGGTTCCCCCGAGTTGGGTCACCATTAACTGCATTCCATAGCAGACTCCTAGAATGGGAATGCCCAATTCCCAGATTTTGGGGTCACATTCGGGGGCGTTGTCGTCATACACTGAGTTGGGACCGCCCGAGAGAATAATGCCTTTGGGGTTGATGCGCTCTAGATCGGCGGCACTGGTGCGATAGGACAAGACCTCAGAATAGACTTCGGTTTCGCGAATGCGACGGGCAATGAGTTCTGAGTATTGAGACCCAAAATCCAAAATCACGATGGTTTGACGTTGGGTGTCCTGGGTGTCCGTGTCGAGTTGCGTGGGTTCTGGAGTCTGGGTTTGGGCGGTCATGGGTAGACAAGATGGGGAAGGGTGGCCGAGGATATAGCCACTCTACGGAAATGAATGGCTATCTCTACGATAAGCATCCATTCTAAGGGCAAGTGGGTTATTTTTGCTAGGGCGATCGCGGCTAAATGATGGCTCGATTCCTCGATTTGGGCGCGATCGCATTCTCCCATCGTCCGTTTAGGGTCGATTGCCCTCTAATGGGGGGGTGTCATCGGTTCTGTCTGGGTTAGGGGTTTTGGCTTGTCTTCTTGTTGTTTGACTGTTGTTAGATTGTTGTCAAAAAATAGGTTTTAAAAGATATATTTAAAAGATATATTTAAAAGACATATAAGTGCAATCCCAGGGTTAATAAAAATGTTAGTTGAGCCGTGATCGCGAAGAGATAAAACACGGTTCGAGGACGAAAGACGGATAACATTAATCCGATGCTTTTTAGGTCAACGGTTGGCCCAAAAACTAGGAAAGCCAGTAAAGCACCACTGGTAAACATGGAGGCAAAGGATAGGGCAAAAAAGGCGTCAACGGTTGAACAAATTGAGACCACTAATGCTAAAACCATCATGGTTAAAATGGGGACAATGGTTCCTTGACCTAGGTTAACAATGGTCTCCCGAGGTACAGCCGTTTGGATAATCGCCACAATCCCGCTGCCTAATACGAGAACTCCCCCCAACTCACGAATTTCGCGAATGATATTATCGACAAAAACTACAACTCGATTCGATTTTTGGGCTGTTCCTAATAACAATGTGCTCAGGTCGCCCCCCATGACGGCAGCGTTTTCTAAGGCTACGGCTTGCCCGGTTCCCAGAAAATAGGTTCCTGAGCCTAGCAACGGTGATGTCGAGTCTGCGTCGGTTTCGGGGTCAGCCAGTTGTGGCATCGTTCGCACTAATTTTGGGTGTAACATGGCCCGGATGTCTTTCTGAACACCAAAAATAACACCGACAATCGTGGCAATAATTAGGGTTAAAATAACTCGCCAAATGACCATCTCGGGGCGATCGCGGAAAGCGACCCAGGTTGACCAAATGACAATAGGATTGATGGTGGGTGCGGCGAGTAAAAACCCGATGGCCACAGCCGAGGGAACGCCTTGGGCCAGCAGTCGTCGCGCCACCGGCACATTACCACATTCACAGACGGGGAAGAGAAAGCCAATACAACTGCCAACTAAAGCGCCCAAGACTGCGTTTCGGGGCATCATCGCCACTAATTTACGCTCGTTAACGAAGGCGAGTAAGGCACTTGATAGCAAAACACCTAAGAGCAAAAAGGGGAGGGCTTCAACGAGCAAACTAAAGAAAATCGTGAAGGCGTAGTTGAGCTGATTCATACAGTCAAGGGTAAGTCGTCGGTTGTGAAGACGGTTAGGCTTGGGACTCAGATCGGCAGAAAAAAGCCGTCCCAACGGGACGGCGCTATTCTAGCAAATGGGGATCACGGTTGGTTCGCGACTAACTGGCTAGATATTCACGAACGGTTGCTCGACGGCGACGCAGATGGCTGAGGGCTTGGTGTTCGAGTTGGCGGACTCGTTCTCGGCTGAGGTTGAGTTGAGCGCCAACTTTGGCGAGGGAGAGTTCTTTCCCATCGCTCAATCCGAAGCGGAGACTGATCACATCCCGTTGTTGGGGCGTCAGTTCGGCTAACATACAATCGAGGTCTTGGCGCAACAGTTGTTGGGTGGCGAACTGTTCGGGAGAGGCGGTTTCGTCTTCGAGCAGTTCTTGCAGTTCGGTATCTTGGTTGTCTCCGACGCGCAAATCGAGGGAAATGGGCTGACGGGAGATGCTGAGATATTCTCGAACTTGGTAGGGTTCGAGTTCGAGTTCTTGGGCGATTTCCTTCATCGAAGGACTGCGACCCAGTTTTTGGGTGAGTTCCCGTTGCGCTCGCTTGATTTTGTTGAGTTTTTCGGTGATGTGAATGGGAAGGCGAATCGTCCGCGCTTGTTGGGCGATGGCGCGGGTGATGGCTTGACGAATCCACCAGTAGGCGTAGGTGGAAAATTTGTAGCCTCGGGTGGGGTCAAATTTTTCAACCCCTCGTTCGAGTCCTAGGGTTCCTTCTTGGATTAGATCGAGGAACTCTAGGTTCCGTTTTTGGTATTTTTTGGCGATCGCCACCACTAAACGGAGGTTGGCTTCGATCATCTTGCGTTTGGCGCGACGACCGCTGCGTAGGGTGTTACGCAGGGTTTCTAGGTCAAGGTCGGCCTGTTGCGCCCATTCGCTTTCTGTGGGGTCGCGATCGAGGGCGTCGCGGAGTTCGTCACGGGTTTCGAGCAATGCCATCATGGCTTGCACTTGTTTGCCCAGGATGATTTCTTGTTCATGGGTCAGTAGGGGCACACGGCCGATTTCGTGCAGGTATGTCCGCACCGTATCGGCATTCAGGGTGGGGTTGGCGGTTTTCATGTTGGTGTTGGCTGTGGGCATACGTCGATGAAAGCAACGAACGGCAACGAACGACGGAATCGGACTGACCTAAAGGTTTGATGAGTCGTGAACTTGTTAACCACTTGGCTCTAACGAGTTCAAGGGGATATACGTTGTTTACGCTGGGATGGGTTTTTCGGGTTAGGTGTTGGGAGGTGTACTTTTATGCTAGTCTCATAGGTTTGTCCTTGCATAGGTCGGAATACCTCACCTAGAGGGTCTGGTTTGGCATTGGACCTTGAGGTGTTTAACTACAGGTGCGGGATGGGTCTTTCCAGAAAACATCTTCAAGATTTTTGGGTCTGTTAGGTCGATACTAGGTCGCGACTGTGGTCTTGATGTCCCGCTGGGTGAATGTGACCTCGTTGGCGGTGGCTGAAGGTCGCCCAATCTAGGGCAATGGCTTCTCGCATTGGTTTAGACGCAAGGAAGCCAGTTTGGGTTTCGTGATTGGGTTGATTTTTGCATCTACAGCCCGATCTCGGGCGAGGAGATGGACCGGATGAGGGCGATCGCCGTAAACTTCTGTTACGTCATTGATCTCGGGGCAAGGTTCCATTTACCCTGAGTTCGTCTGGGTTTTGCCCAAAATTGGGGGGCGATCGCCGCCGCTGCTTCCTGAGAAAAATATTACAAACTATTAAGTTGTCCCAGGGATCGTTAACCTTATGCTGCACAATGACCATGATTGCAAAACGGGAATTTCTCCCGCTCATCAGTAGCAACGTGCCCAAGTCAAATGGGGCAACGCTGCTGAAGTGATGAGTCAATACAACCTTAAAATTCACTTTCCCTTCTGGAGGAATCGCACATCATGAGTATCGTCACGAAGTCAATCGTGAATGCCGACGCTGAGGCTCGTTACCTCAGCCCCGGCGAGCTAGATCGCATTAAAAGCTTCGTCACTTCCGGTGCAGCCCGTCTTCGCATCGCTCAAGTTTTAACCGATTCTCGTGAGCGGATTGTCAAAGAAGCCGGTAACCAACTCTTCCAAAAACGCCCCGACGTGGTCTCCCCCGGCGGAAATGCGTTTGGTGAAGAGATGACCGCCACCTGCTTGCGTGACATGGACTACTACCTGCGTCTAGTCACCTATGGTGTCGTCTCGGGTGATGTCACCCCCATCGAAGAGATTGGTCTCGTGGGCGTTCGTGAAATGTACCGCTCCTTGGGAACCCCCATCGGCGCTGTTGCAGAAAGCGTTCGTTGCATGAAAAACGTCGCCACCGGTTTGATGTCCGCAGACGATGCTGTCGAAGCAGCTTCCTACTTCGACTACGTGATCGGTGCGATGCAATAGAGTCGCTATTTGACTTTAATCGCTAAGCTTTCACAAACTCGCATTTCTAAATCCATCAAATTCACAACAAAACGAAAGGATCATGCAAGACGCAATCACCGCTGTAATCAACTCCTCTGATGTCCAAGGTAAGTACCTCGACGGGTCTGCCATGGACAAGCTCAAAGGCTACTTCCAAACCGGCGAACTGCGCGTCCGTGCAGCCGCTACCATCTCAGCTAACTCTGCGACCATCGTTAAAGAAGCGGTTGCTAAGTCCCTGCTGTACTCTGATGTGACCCGTCCCGGCGGTAACATGTACACCACCCGTCGTTATGCGGCTTGCATCCGTGATTTGGACTACTACCTCCGTTACTCCACCTACGCGATGCTCGCCGGTGACCCCTCGATTCTCGATGAGCGTGTGCTGAACGGTTTGAAAGAAACCTACAACTCTCTGGGTGTTCCCGTGGGTTCTACGGTCCAAGCCATCCAAGCCATGAAAGATGTCACCGCAAGCCTCGTCGGCCCCGATGCTGGTAAAGAAATGGGCGTGTACTTCGACTACATCTGCTCCGGCTTAAGCTAGGCATCTCTTCCGATC
>NZ_JAWOCL010000272.1:0-8964 GCF_046483825.1 Sodalinema sp. | reverse complement strand
ATTACGTAAAATCCCTCCAGAAAATCTCCATGAAATCGAAAATTTCATAGATTTCTTGAGTCTTCGTTATCAAGATAGACAGCTTGTGGAAGCTAGTAAGAGGCTCTCCAGCCCAGATTTTCAGGACATCTGGGATAACGATGAGGATGCCAGTTATGACGAGCCGTGACTCTCAGTCTTCAATCGCTCCCAACACCTCATCCACCGTCAACCGTAACTCCGGAAAAACCCTTGAAACCAACATATCCCCCCGTCTAAATTGCTGTAACTGATACTCCCCCTCAACCAAATTTGCGATCGTAATCGTCGGTTGCTTTGGCGTTCCGATATACCGCACCCCACCCAAGGCCCGATAATCAACGAGCCAATACTCCTGAATCCCCATCGCCTCATACTCAATCAACTTATGGCCATAATCATCCCGCCAATTCGTGCTAACCACCTCAACCACTAACGGAACCGTCGCCCCCGACTCAATCACAGAAGCCGTCTTCCAGAGAGGTTCCTGACGCAATTGACGGCGATCGCACACCGCCACATCCGGCTGATATCCCGATCGCGGCGCTTGCGGTTTCAACAAACAGGCCCGGGGAATCGTATACGCAAGTCCCCCCCGACGAATCGCCAGATTAAACTCCGCCACTAAAAACCCCGCAATCTCCTCATGAGGCCCCGTCGGTAACACTGCAATCACTTCCCCTTCAATCAGTTCATAGCGCCGGCCATCATCAGGATACTGGGCCAGAAACGCCTCAAATTCTAGCGGATGAGTTTGTACAGCCACCATAGCCCCTATCGTCCCCTCAACGAATCATCTCCACACCAAACCTCATACATCGCCCAAATCGCCATCGGCCGGAGATAATGTCCCGCGCGGAAGGTTCGGGCCGCCGTAATCGCCTCAGGAGTGCGGAACTGAAGTCCCCCCTCATAAATTTGTCGCACCACCGCCTCCGTCATCATCAGCGCCTCCGTCTTCAACCCCATGAGGATTAAAAAGGCCCCAATTCCGAAGTTAATCCCAGTCCACACCTCCAACGGATGCGTCGCCTGGGGATCTTCGGGGGAACCATCTAACATCACCCCATTGGCGGCCCCAATCGGCGTCTCTAAGCCTTGATTAAACTGGACAAAACAACTCTCATAGACCGTTTTCAGAGCCAAGTCCGCACAATTGCGCGGCACAATATCCTCTAACCCCAACAGTTGCGCATAAAACTGGCCACAAAGCTGATCCGCCATCACCACCTCCGAACCACTCTCACTATCGAGGCGATAATAGCGGCCATTCCAGAGAGTATTGTGATAGCGGGGTTTCGCCTCCTCAAGCCAAATGCGATACGACCGTAACACCTGCGCCGGTTCCGGGATATTCTGGTGAGAATTGCTTGTATTCCAGGGTTTTACAGCCGTTTCGAGCTGTTCCCCGATCGCGATCGCCGCCTCCAACGCCGCCAACCACAACCCCCCACAATACGCACTAATTCCCTGCAAACGCCAATCATCAAACGTCTGATCCGGTGCGCCACCATTTTCGGGGATTTGATCCCCATCCTTATCAAAGGTTTTCAGATAGGCGATCGCCTGAACCACCCCCTGCCAACAATCTTGTAAAAACTCAATATCCTCGCCTCCCGTAAATCGGAAATCCCGATAAACTTGCAGCACAAAATCGCAGGGCAAATCCTTCCAAAGATTGCAATCTTGGTAACTGGTGTAATTCGTTTGCAGCCAAGGATGTTCATTCGCCGCCCCCAAATCATGAGGCGTTGCCCCGACCGCCTTACGAATCGCCGCCGCCCCGTTATAGCCAATCACTCGGGGCGTTTGATCACCCGTCGGAATTGCCCTCGCAAACGAGCGAATCACCGATTTTTCCAACAGCGGCCAAAGTTTTAACAGCGCAAAAGACCCATACAAACGCACATCCAAACTTTCATACCAGCGATAATCAAAACTCTCTAAAACCCCAAAATGTCCCTTCGGTTCCTCCTGATTCGCCGCCGTCCATAAACTGCCCCCACTACTGAGGTCATACAGCTCATTAAACAACGCCATTTTGAACCAACCCGGCAGAGACTCATCCTCTAAAATCGGCGTTTGCCAGTCTGTAATCGCCTCCTTCCACATATCCGAATGCTTCAGGGCCGTGCGAATCATCGACCAACTATTTTGACCATTGCGACCAAAAAAGTCCGTATAGCGGCGATAGGCCGTAATCCCGGCCGCAAACTCCGTAATCGGGAAATCCCAAGCCAAAATAAACGGAATCTTGCGAGTTTTGCCCGGACGGACCGTAAAACGCACCGCGATCGCCCCCGCCAATCGTTCCCCAGCCGCCCCTGGAGTCTCATCCTCCCAATTTTCCAGACTGCCATCCTCAGCAAAGGTTCGCCACAGTTCCGAACCATCTCCCGCCGGATTCCAGCGAGAATGATAAAACACCTTCACCGCCGGATTCGTCACCGTGGCCAGAGCAAATTGCCCATCTCCCTCAGCCATCGCCTCCTGGCCCATGGTCCCCGAATTGAGCAAACAGCCCAAACGGGAGAAATCCTCTAACCAACGGTTCACATTCCCCTCAGAATCCCCCCAACGAGACTGATAATCATACACCGGACTACCATCATCTCGAACCCGCACCTCCGGGGATTTCAGCGTATTGGTGAACCAGCCCGCGATATTTTCCCAAGTTAATAAAATGCTTAACGTAATCGGCTCATCGGTGGGATTATGAGCCGTCCATTCAAAAATCGCCAGAGGGTAACTGGTTTCTTGATAATTGTCAGGGATAATTGGCGAAAACTGCTCACAGGTTAGATAACAGTTAAACACCCGCTCATACACCGACCAACTGCGGGGATAGAGAGCGTGATAGGTTCCCGTAGACTCTCCCTGTTCCGTCTCAGCCGGATACCAATCCCAACTCTCTAACGTTCCATCCTGGGGCGCAACCGTCGAGAGAGCATAGGCCTGACGTTGGCCGCCCTCCGTTTCCTCATACACCGAGAACTGACAACCCGGGAGGGGTTTGAAGATATGTTCCCCCCCGTCGAGATGCCAAAGATTAAACGTCCCTTGGGGCGATCGCCCGATCGCACCCGCCCCAAACCCTCCCAGGGGCATTCCATGATCGGGACCATCATCGAGATTACTGGCATAACGCACCCGATAGGGATTGTCCCATACCTGGCCGAGGGGACATTGCCAAGTATGGGGAGGAATGGGGGGATGAGTGGGGTAGTGAATTGGCATACCGTCGGTTCAAGGAAACGAGAAGGGAACAAAAACAGAAGTTAAGGACGGCGGGAGCTGCGCGGTTGTCCTAAAGTCGTAATGTACAACACCGCTTCATCGGGGGGAATCCCCAACACATCATTAACACGATCATCAAAAAAGCCAGCAATGCCGCTCACTCCTAAATTTAGATGAGTTGCCGCTAAATTGAGACGTTGTCCCAAATGGCCCGCATCCAAATGTAAATAACGATAGGCGCGATCGCCCCAGCGAGCAATAGCCCCATCCAAATCCGCCGTATGGAACACCACCATCGCCGCATCTCGCCCTAAATCTTGTCCCAAACAGAGAAAATGCAGTTCACGGCGGAAGTTTTTAAAGCGAATCTGCCGCAATTCCTGCGCCTGGGGGGCATAGTAATAGCAGCCATCGTCTAAACCATCGACAGCCGTGCTGGCAACAAAGGTTTGAATTAAATCGCGATCGCAAAAATTGGGCAACTCCCAGCTATCCGGGGACGATTCCGAGGGATTCCGGGAACTCAACTGGCTCACCGGTTGCGGTTGATAGGCAAAATTTAACAGGGCCTTCACCTGTTCCAACTCAATTTCAGCCCCCCCTTGATAGGCCCGTGTCGATCGCCGTTGCAGTAACGTCGCCTCCAATCCTGTCCCCCCTTCACCCCAATCGAGCGGATGACTAACGGTGCTAACCTTCGTACAAAAGGGGAAATTATACTTATCTTCACGGTTATCCCCCTCATCCGTTGCCGGTTCCTGGGCCGATTCTGACTGACTCGGAGCAGAGTCAATAGCGCTGGCCTGATGCAGATAGGCCAACAGAGAACCATCCGGTAACTCAGGATAATCGCGATCCGTCTCTGAAGCCAAGGCCGTCGCGAAAGAGCGATCGCCAGTCGCCTGTTGTCGTTCTTGCAGGGCCACCACGGCGATCGCCCCTTCCTCCTCACCATTGAGATACAGTAAATCATTCAGCCCCTGATCCCGGAACCCGCCAATCAAATCAGGGCGATAATCCGTCAACGCCGCCGCCAGTTCCAAATTGCCCAACAAATGCCCCGTATCCAGATGAATACGGCGATAAGCCCGGTCCTGATAGCGCCAGGACGAGCGGAAAAAGACCGCCGTCGTAATAACCACAAACGGGGCATTTTCCAACGCCGGATGGCTAAAACAGGCGGACTTGAGGGCAGCACTGGGATCACTGTCCCAAAACCGTACCAACGAATGATCGCGAACCTGGTAATTGTAGAGTCCCTGGGGTAACTCCCCATCCACTTGCGACAACAGATAAACTTCCGCCGGATAGAGACCCCCCGCCGAGGGAGCCGCCCGTAGAAACAAGTCCTGGCGGGCAATCTGAGGAATCCGCGCCGTCACCCCATAGGTACAGTAAAGAAGATGAGATAAACGCGAGAGAACCGTTTGGCGATCGCCGATATGGGGTTTTAAGTCAATCGTTGTGCCGATAGGATACTCTTTAAAGGGAACCGGAGGACGATCCCAATCAATGTTTGGAACCCGTTGATTGATCGTATCTGGATCATATTTAGTGCGCTCATGATAGGTTCTCGAAATAGAAAACGTCTGCTTGGTCATACCTCAAAATAATGAAACAACGTCTGGGGTTTGGGTAAAAGGCAAGATAAAAAAGGCAAAAGGCATGCATGCAAAAGGCAAAAGGCGATAAAACCGGGGGTTTTGCCAGTCGTGCGCTCTGTTTAAAAACAGCCAAAACCACGATACTAGCCAATCATCTCAGCGAATCATCTAAGACCTTAAAACTCCGTTTATAGGACTCATCATCAAGTTGACCCGATCAAAGATGAAGTTTCAACGGTCTCCAATTGTCCATCATGTCCTCCGCAAACCTCACATCAAGGAGAATCTTGACGTCGTTGCAGGGCCTCCTCACTACTAGAGACCTCCTCATAAATATCAGCAATACTAGAGCCTTCAGCCAACTTACGCCGCCAAGTCTGTAACCCTCCCTCATCCACATCTCGTCCTAGGATAGCCTGATAGACCCCATTAATCCGAGCCTCAACCTCCTCCCCTTGCACCAACGTGCGGCGTAATTCCGTCAGAGAGAGTCCCGCCAAAATCGCATGAGCCCAGCGTTCGAGTTCCCGGTCCGTCGCCGCGCGTTCAAGGAGTTCACGATAAATCCGGTCAATTTCAGGGTAATAGTCCGACGCATCCGGAGGAATCCGAGTGCGTAGATAGGTTTGCCAGTCCAAAGTCGTCTGAGGCTGGGTATAATACCGTAGCCAATCCCGGTCAAAACAGAGCGTGTAGCCCTCCGTGCGTTGGCAGCGCTCCTGGGCATTTGCCGAGGGAGCGATCGCCGGTAAAATCGTTAAGGTCGCGATCGCTAGTACCATTGAAGCTCCATATCGACCGTCCTTTCGAGAAAAATCCATGAAGTCCTACCTTGCTGCGGCAATTCAAATGACGAGCGTGCCAGATCTCCAGCGAAATTTGGCACAAGCTGAAGAGTTAATCGACCTTGCCGTGCGCCGAGGAGCCGAACTCATCGGATTGCCCGAAAACTTTTCCTTTCTCGGAGAAGAAGCCGACAAAATCGCCCAAGCGTCCCAAATCGCCCAAGAAAGCGAACTGTTCCTCAAAACCATGGCGCAACGGTATCAAGTCAGCATTCTCGGCGGTGGCTTTCCCATCCCCGTCAGCGAGAGTCAGGCCTACAACACCGCCTTACTCATCGACCCCAGCGGCACGGAACTGGCCCGCTACTACAAAGTTCACCTATTTGATGTTAACCTGCCTGACGGCAATACCTACCAAGAATCCAGCACCGTCCGCGCCGGAAGCGACCTTCCCCCCGTTTATGGCTCCCCCGATTTAGGCCAACTGGGGCTATCCGTCTGTTACGACGTGCGTTTCCCCGAACTCTATCGCCATCTCTCCCGCCACGGGGCCGATGTCCTCTTTATTCCCGCCGCCTTCACCGCCTACACCGGCAAAGACCATTGGCAAGTGCTACTACAGGCCCGGGCCATCGAAAATACCGCCTACGTCATTGCCCCCGCCCAAACTGGTCGCCATTACGGCATTCGTCACTCCCACGGCCACGCCGCCATCATTGACCCCTGGGGAACCGTCATCGCCGATGCCGGAACCAAAGTCGGAATTGCCATCGCCGAGATTAACCCCCAACGGTTAGAGCAAGTTCGCGGTCAAATGCCTTCCCTCCAACATCGGGTGTTCGCCTAGCGGTAATTGAACTTCAGCAAATCTTCCATGTGACCAATCACCATGATGGTGTCCCCACGTTGGAGCCGTTCTGAAGCTGGAGGATGAGAGAAAGTTTTGCCATTGGCGCGACGTAGAGCCACCACCAAAAATAAGCCCTTAGCCCAGACAGCAACTTCGCCAATCGAACGGCCATTGAGGCGGGAGTCGCGAGTGATATCGACCTCCATCAGTTGCAGATGAATCTGGGCCAACATTTCATTGAGGGTATGGCCACCCTCATCCTCTTCAAAAAATTCAAAGGCCGTCGGTTGAGTGATGTAATTACTCATCTGCAACGCGCCGATTTCCGCCGGGAGAACCACCAGATTGGCCCCGGCTAAACGCAGTTTATTCTCAGTGGTGGGCTTTTCCCCACGAGCCAGAATCGTTAAATCGTGCTTCAATCCCCGGGCCGTCAGGGTGACAAAGACATTCACCGCATCTTCAGGTAACACCGCCGCCAGGAACTGGGCGCGTTCAATCCCCACCGACAGCAACACCTCCTCTTCCGCCGCATCCCCCACCTGGACCAGATAGCCAAGAGATTCAGCGGTTTCGAGTAAATCTGGGTTGCGATCGATAATCACAAAGGGTTTACGAGCCGCATGGAGCCGTTTGGCTAAAATTTGTCCCATACGCCCAAAGCCGCAAATAATCGAATGTCGCTCTAATTGTTCGATTCCCTTCGTTTTGCGTTGAGCATCAAGAGCTCGGTGAATTTCCCCTTCGGTGATCATTTGAATGAATCCTCCCACGATATAAACAGCAGACGATGTTCCGGCGATGATGACGACAATCGTAAAGACTTTTTCCGCTGTCGAGTCGAGCGGGTTAACTTCGCCATACCCGACTCCGAATACGGTGATAATCACCATATAAAAGGCGTCGATTAACTCCCAGCCGAGGAGGACATAACCCACAACGGCAGCGGCGAGAGTGCCAAGAAAGACAACGGCGCCGAGCAGCATCTGTCGAAAGGCACTGTGCATGGGGAGGCCACATTAAAGCGAGAGGTACGGGTTAGGTGGCAGATTGGCCCTGAAGATACTGTGACACAATTTGCAAAATCCGTTGGGAGGCATGACCGTCCCCAAAGGGGTTTACGGCGTTGGCCATGGTTTGATACGCCTGGGGATCGTCTAAGAGTGTGACGGCTTCTGAGGCGATGCGATCGCACTCCGTCCCAATCAGCCTCGCTGTACCCGCTTCAACCGCCTCAGGACGCTCCGTGGTGTCTCGCAGCACTAACACGGGTTTTCCCAGAGCGGGGGCCTCTTCTTGTAGGCCCCCTGAGTCCGTTAACAGCAACGTACAGCGGGCGATCGCCCCCACCAGGGCGGTATAGTCTAAGGGGTCTGTCAGAAAAACCCGTTCATGATCCCCTAACATCTCTTGCAATGGCTCGCGCACCGTCGGATTGCGGTGTAGGGGTAGCAACAGAGCGGTATCCGGGACCGTATCGAGAATCTTGAGGAAGCCTTGGGCAATACTGGTGAGGCGTGCGCCCCAATTCTCCCGCCGATGGACCGTGGCCAACATCACTCGCTGCTGACGCCAATCGAGTCCCGCAACCTCACAGCTTGGCGTTCGGGCCGCCACCGACAATAAGGCATCAATGACCGTATTTCCCGTATGATGAATGGCCCCAATCACTCCCGACTTCCGTAAATTCTCCACCGCCCGAGCCGTCGGCGCAAAGTGTAAACTCGTCAGTTGGGAGATTAAACGGCGATTGGCTTCCTCAGGATAGGGGTCAAATAGCTGATCCGTCCGTAACCCCGCCTCAACATGACCAACAGGGATTTTTTGATAAAATGCAGCCAGTGTCGCAGCGAAGGCCGTGGTTGTGTCTCCTTGGACGATCACTAAATCAGGACGTAGGTCTTGAAACACAGCCTCGAGTCCCTGCAAACTGCGACGGGTGATATCCGTCAGGGTTTGTTGGGGTTTCATGATATCGAGATCTCGCTGAGCCGTGAGTTCAAACAACGCCATCACCTGTTGCACCATTTCTCGATGCTGTCCCGTCAAAATGACCTGAGTCTCAAACTCAGAAGACTCTTGGAAGCAACGGATAACAGGAGCCAGCTTAATGGCTTCCGGGCGAGTTCCCAGGGTAATACAAACACGAGGAGACATAGACGACATAAGCAGCGATCGCAGAGTATGGTATAAGCCAACAACACCATCGACAACGATGGCACAAGCCTAGCCCCGTGACGTTGGGGCCAAACCCGGGAAGATATTAGAGGAATTTACGGTTTACAGCCGGCCCCGGTTCCAGGAGACAATAGATGAATCGGGTGTCAGCCGAACCCATCACACCAGACCCAGCGTGATGACGCGGCAATCCACTCCATCCTCTCATCGTTTGCACCCAGCCCCAGATTGATCCCAGTCCCAATTCACCGAATCCCTAAAAAACTCTAGCACCTATGACACAGTCTCAACG
>NZ_JAWOCL010000235.1:0-5518 GCF_046483825.1 Sodalinema sp. | reverse complement strand
GCTTCCAAACGACGATCGACCCGGCGCAGATAGCGACGCGGGCAGCCTCCGAACGCGAGCGTGGGATCGCTTTCGGTTCGCCCGCCAGGCGTACTCGCGGGTCGTTCCGGAGTTGGGTCCGGTTGCGTATATACGGACTCTGGGCGGCTCTGCCGCCTGTCCTCGGGAGGCAGAGCCTCCCCAGGGACATGACCTGGCTGGAGCCAGGTCACGAGGAACGAGGGACATGACCTGGCTGGAGCCAGGTCACGAGGAACGAGGGACATGACCTCCTCACACCCCCAATGATTTAATTAATGTAACGCCAAATCTCGGCAACTCTCAATCACCTCAGACACCACGCGAATGATGTCCAAATGACCCTGAGGCTGCATCTCCCGCAGCAGCCGAGCCTCCCGTAACTCCAACTCCGTCATCCGTCGTAACTCCTCATCACTGTACGCCGCACGGGTTTGACGTACATCCTCCAACATTTGAGTCACATGGGCCATCGTTCCCCGAATCGCCACATTGTTCAACTCGGCGACAACCCGATAGGTGTTGCGTTCCTTTCCCTGAATCGTCACCGCATCCGAACCCCCGAACTGGTGAATCACGGCATTGAGATAGCGATTACTCGATGCAGCAGCTTGGCGGAGACGACGACGCTGAGGCGTAGTGGCAGTACAAGTCCGAGTCATAATTCCTTCCCCCGCAAGTGTTGAACTTTACATCAACATTCTAGCAAACCCGACCCCAGAGCCGCCACCCACTCCGAAAAAAGACAGATTAACCAGGACAATAAATCTTGGAAGAACTCAATCCCTAAGACAATTACCCTGTATTTACTTGTCCGACTTCAAGTGTCCACTATTCTTTATCTACATAACTTAACCGGACTTGAGCGGCGGCTCGGCTGGCCTTCTGACGGGCCTGCTCAATGGTGTCCCCTTTCGCCAGGGCCACCCCCATGCGACGATAGGGACGAGCGGTTTCCTTGCCAAAGAGGCGAATCTCCACATCGGCTTCAGCCAGAGCCTCGTCGACTCCTTCATAAAACACTGTATCCGAATGGCGATCGCTCAAAATCACCGTACTGGCCCCCGGCGACAACACCTCAATCTTGGGAATGGGGAGACCTAAAATTGCCCGCAGATGTAATTCAAACTCATTGAGATTCTGCGAGATCATCGTCACCATCCCCGTATCATGGGGACGAGGGGACAACTCGGAGAAAATCACCTCATCTTGAGTCACAAAAAACTCAACCCCAAAAATTCCCGCACCCCCTAACGCCGAAGTCACGGTTTTCGCCATCTCCTGGGCCTGGGTAATTTTCGCCTCCGACAATCCCACTGGCTGCCAAGATTCCTGATAATCGCCTCGTTCTTGACGATGGCCAATGGGGGGACAAAACAGGGTGGTTCCATTCCACTGACGCAGAGTTAAGAGGGTAATTTCCACCTCAAAGTTAATAAACTCCTCCACAATCACCCGCTCACTCTCACCGCGAGATCCCGTCATGGCGTACTCCCAGGCTTCAGCCACTTCCTCGGGAGAGCGAACCACTGATTGACCTTTCCCGGAGGAGGACATCACGGGTTTGACCACGTTGGGAAATCCTAAGTCTTGGGAAATGGACTCTAAACTGGCTAAATCATTGGCGTAGCCGTAGCGAGGAGTGCGCACGCCTAACTCGCTGTGGGCCAATTCCCGGATGCGATCGCGGTTCATGGTGTAGTTGGTGGCCGCCGCTGTGGGAATAACGCGAAACCCCTGTCGTTCTAAGTCCAGTAACTTACTGGTGCGGATGGCTTCAATTTCGGGAACCACATAATCCGGTTGATGGCGTTTCACCAACCGTTCCAACGCATCCCCATCCTGCATCGACACCACTTCAGCGATATCCGCCACCTGCATCGCCGGTGCATTCGCATAGCGATCGACCGCAATCACAGTATTTCCTAACCGTTGCGCGGCGATGACAACTTCTTTCCCCAGTTCACCGGAACCGAGCAGCATCAATTTTTGAGGAAGTTTCACAGGTAATGCAGATGATTGAAAAACAAGTCCCCATTATAGCAAAATGCGAGTCATGGGCAGACCAACCTGTTGGTCAAATTCTGTCGGCAAAATCCGAGGGGGTTTTAGAGACGTTTGATGGGTTTCGCGATCGCATTCTTGTCGAGGGGATAGACTTAGAGCGGTTTCATCACAGCCAGCCTGTTGATTGATGCGAACAATCAAATAATCAGAAAAATCAGCATTTCCCAACTTCATTTGATGAATTGCCCAAGCGATATTATCGGAATTTTCAAATGTGAAAATATTGGTATTTAAGAGAGTTTATGGCAGGAATTAGGCGAAAACGCTATTGGTAGGGTGTGTTAGCGAAGCGTAACGCACCACAACCTCATATATAGAGTCGCTGCGTAAGTCCTATCTAAAATAGGCTTGCCGGTTCCATTTCCCCTAGAGAAACGGGTTTTCTGTCTGGTTTGTAGAGACAACCGGATAAGGGACGAACATCAATTTGAGCCGCTTTTGGGGCGGGTTCTAAATAGACTTTGCCATCAGGAGAAATGGCGATATTAATGCGATCGCCCGGTTTTAATTGCAGCCAGTCAATAATTTCTGGGGGAATCGTTGCGGTTCCCTCTGGGGTGATTCGGGTCAGTGCCATAAGGGGGGTGATTCAATGGGTTGGATGGCATCTATTTTAACCGACTGTAGCCGAATTCTGCATCAAATCTCTAAAACAGCGGGTGGGGGTCAAAGAAACCGGGTTTCTAGCAGCCTCTGGTGTTGCTTCACAAAGATTTAACAAAGAAACCGGGTTTCTGAAGTTTGGGAATGGGGTAAAATTGGGGTCATAGTCCCCTACCCGGTGCTATAGCGATCCTAAATCAGTTGTGGAAGACCCTCACGATGGCGGACCCCTCTCCCAGAAGGGGAGAGGGGAGAAGAAGATGTTATAAATCATTTAGGATTGCTATAGGCTATGGATAAACAGCGCTCTAGGATTTAAGAAGACGAACAAAACCCGCTTGATCGAAATGATGATCGCTAGTTAGAGCGTTGGTAATTTCTAATTGTTGCATGATTATAAATGATGTGGCATCAACCAGTGACCAATTTTTATCTAACCGCTGTTTTAAAAGTTCCCATGCGGCATTTTCAATCTGCTGATTGACGCGAACGAGTTGCAAATAAGGAGCAGATTGAATCGCATCAATATATTGAAAAATTTGGGGCGAGGAACTCTAAGTGGACTATTGAGCAATGCTACAAGTTCAAGGACAATCTAGTTACTTGTCACCATTAAGTATTTTTGTTGTCTAGCTTGAGTAAACCATTCTACTGCATACTGATGAGCCGATTCAGTTTTGATAAATAAGTTGGCCCAGCCAGAAGTATCAACAAATACACTATTATTCACTGGGCAACTCCCGTGAATAAATGGCTTCGCCAATATAGTCGTCGTGGCGAGATGCAATATCGTTATTTTCAGCGCTTAATGTGCCAATCAGTGCGGCAATTGGATCATCAGGTTGGGTAGCTAAGTCCTCTAATGATTTTAAGATCATTGCTTCTAAAGAGAGGTTGATAATTTGAGCTTTGGATTCTAAACGTTGGCTCAGATCGTCGGGAAGTTCAAGGTTGATTTTTCGAGTCATTTTAATCAAGATGATAGGAGTAATTAAGGGTTTGATCTTAACTTAAATTACTGATAGCATTAAACCACCAGTGCGATTCATTTTTCAAGCGGGTGACTCGTGCGGCGATCGCCAGGGGTTGATTTTCAGTAGGTTGCCGAGTCATGGTCAGGGTTGAGTTTTCAGATGAGTTGGAGTCTCAGGATGATTATAACCCATCTTGTCAGAGAAAACTGAGTTTTGAGCCGCTGGAAAAGAAACCGTATTTCTAGCCGCATCTCGATTCCTTCACAAAGATTTAACAAAGAAACCCGGTTTCTGAGGTTTGGGAATGGGGTAAAATGGGGGTCTATCCCCTACCCGATGCGCGGCTATGGATGAACAACGAGTGCAGGCTTATCTCTCCCTGATTCCAGAACTCCTCAACTGTCCGGGGGAAGCACTGCAAATCATCAACGGTCATCTGGAGTTGGTGGATGAGGGGTTTTGCCGATCACTAAGCTTATCAACTCATTCTCACCGCTCATAAGATTCACGGCGATGGGCGATCGCGATGACAAACACTTGGACTAATTTATCATCTATCGTATAGATGACCCTGTAGTCACCTATACGATAGCGGTAATAGCCTGCATAGTCTCCTTTCAGAGCTTTGATATTCGGGTGCGATCGCGGAGTTTGCTCTAACTGTTGTAAACATCGAGAAATTTTCTTGGCTAAGGCTTTTTCGGCATTAATGTAAACGTTTTGGGCATCAGGATGGAGTAGGGGCGAAAAATTTTTCGCCCCTACATCAGACATCAGAGCGGAGGTTTCTCCAACTTGTGTACTGGTTCTTCGGGGTTGCGTGATTTTGCTTAACTCGCTCTAGCAATCCCGGAATTTCTAAGAGTTCTTGGGTTGCACTCTCGCTTTCAGCATTAGCCAAATAAGCGGCAAAATCAGCCAGAACCCGTAATCGCTCAGGGGATAGTTGCTTGAGTAAATCATTCAGTTGACTCTGTAAATCTGTTACAGACATTGGAGCCGCTGATTCTCTATCCTGGATTGGGGAATTATCCATAGTACCCATTGCCGACGTCTCGCTTTTTAAGGTTCAGTCTCTATTCTAGGATAACTCAATCCAGGGGAATATGCCTGTTATGGCTACCGTACAAGATGCGTGAGGTGGATGACTGGGTGCGTGGCTATGGATGAATCGCGATCGCAGGCTTATTTATCCCTGATTCCAGAACCGTTGATTGACCAGTTTTCGATGGAGAGTTCTTGGATAATGCCAAAATCAGACTGGTTGCACGTTAGGAGGGTGGCATTTTGAACCAGAGCGATCGCCGCAATTTTCAAGTCCATATTGCCTAAACGAGGGTAGGTTTTGCCGAGGCGTTGATGCTCGACTGCCGCAGGATAATCGAAGGGTAAAAGGGGGATAAAACAATAGTCCTTTGCCTTTTTTTGCAGTCCTTCATAAGCGATAATTTGTTGCTAAACTGTTTTCGCTTGGGACAGAAAATTGAGTCTTCCTCTGATTTTTTCTTCATAAGTAATGACCGTGACGGCAACTTGAATATTCTCAACGGTTGCTATTTTTGCCAAAATCCGTTGGTTTCACCATTGCGTTGAATGAGACTCAGATGATCAGTATCGAGAATATACATCGGATTTGGCTGAGTTTATTCGGCAGTTTTGCGCCATTCTTGTCCGAGTTGAATCACCGCTTCAAAGGTGGGGTCATTAGCGTGACTCCCAGCAATGCGTTCCCACCAGGGTTGTTGTGGTGAGGTGACGGTGGCTAAGACTTGTTTAATGTGAGTGAGTTCGATTTCCAAGCGGGTGACTCGTGCGGCGATCGCCAGGGGTTGATTTTCAGTAGGTTGCCGAGTCAT
>NZ_JAWOCL010000011.1:0-53934 GCF_046483825.1 Sodalinema sp. | reverse complement strand
GTCCGTCGCGCTGATGGATACTACGTTCAGTTCTGTATCGACCAAGAAAGGTTGGAGAAACGAGAACCCACTGGAACAGTTATTGGCTTAGATGTCGGATTAAATCATTTCTACACCGACTCAGACGGTCAGACCGTGGAAAATCCCAGATATCTCAGAAAGTCTGAGAAAGCGCTTAAGCGCCTTCAACGTCGATTATCTAAAACCCAGAAAGGGTCTAAGAATCGACAGAAAGCTAGAAATCGATTCGCGAGAAAGCACCTCAAGGTAAGTCGGCAACGTAAAGACTTTGCTGTGAAGACGGCATTGTGCGTCGTCCGGTCTAACGACTTGGTCGCCTATGAGGACTTGAGGGTGCGAAATTTGGTAAAAAACCCTAATCTCGCTAAATCTATTTCAGATGCGGCTTGGTCAACCTTCCGTCAGTGGGTGGAGTATTTTGGTAAGGTGTTTGGGGTGGAAACGGTTGCTGTGGCTCCCCAGTACACGAGCCAGAATTGCTCTAACTGTGGGGAGAAGGTTAAGAAATCTCTGTCAACGAGAACCCACCGCTGTCCCCATTGTGGATTTGTTGCTGACAGAGACCATAACGCAGCTATTAACATCCTTGAATTAGGATTGTGTACCGTAGGGCATACGGGAATTAACGCCTCTGGAGATATCGACCTCTGCCTGGGTGGGGAAACTCCTCAAGGTAAGTTGAGTCGTGGAAAGAGGAAACCCCATCAGTGATGGTGGGAATCCCACGCTATATTCTTTGAATTAGCGTGGGAGGATGTCAAGCTCCCCGTCGGTCGGCTTGAACCCATTGAAGCTATTTGAGGAGCGGGATTCACTTTGGATGTATTTTGGATGAAACGTCGAAAAATTTTGCTGGTTGAAGATAATTTGGCTCATGTGCGCTTGATTCAGGAAGCGTTTAAGGAAAGCCAGTTATCCCATGAGATGGTGGCGGTGAAAGATGGGGTTGAGGCGATGGAGTATTTACATCAACGTCCGCCCTATGAGAATGCGGTTTTGCCGGATGTGATCCTCCTCGATTTGAATTTACCGCGAAAAGATGGCCGGGAAGTGTTGGCGGAACTGAAAGGAAATCCTAATTTATCTCAGATTCCGGTTTTGGTCTTAACCACCTCAAATAATGAGAAAGATATTCAAGAAAGTTATCGCCTCCATGCCAACTGTTACATCCAGAAATCGCAAAATTTGCAGCAGTTGTTATCAATTGTCGAGACGATTCAGCGCTTTTGGCTAGAGATTGTCACGCTCCCTCTCGATGCTTGAGAGACGGTAGAAGTCATCTCACGAGGACGGAAAAGAAGCGAAATTCTCGACGAGGACGCTTGACAATCTGCACTCAAATCAGACCTCTTGTAGTGGGGATCATTAAGATAATCTTAGAAAAACCGACTGATGTGCGATTTTATGATTGCTACAGTCAGTTCTCTATCGTAAGCGACTCCTGATGGCTTTGGGCTAAGTTGTGATTATTCCCTAACAAATACTAAGTTTTGTATCTATATTCAGGTTCGAGTCCGATTTGGAGGAGGAAAGATTGCATAATATAGACAAGACTTTAAAATAGTTTACTTTTAATATGTCCGTTAACTCAGTCAACATCCTACTGATTGAGGATAATCCTGCCGAAGCTAGGCTACTGCAAGAGCTACTCAAACAAGCCTCCCATACTTGTTTTAGGTGGACTTGTCAGTCTCGGCTACAGGCAGCGATCGCCATCCTGAATGAGCAGTCCTTTGATGTGATTCTGCTCGATCTGACGCTGCCTGATAGTCAGGGGTTGGAGTCTCTGACTGCGATCGCCAGGGTTCGTCCTCAAGTTCCCATTGTGGTGTTAACCAACACCGATGATGATGATTTAGCCCTCGAAGCGATGCGAACAGGGGCTCAAGACTATCTCTTCAAACGCCAGGCCAACACAGAACTCCTGGCCCGTTCCGTGCGCTATGCCATTGAACGCAAGCAAGCCTCAGAGGCGGTTCGCCAAGCCAAGGAGGAACTCGAACAGCGGGTTCACGAGCGCACGGCGGAACTGGCCCGCACGAACCGGCAGTTGCAACGAGAAGTCCGCGATCGCCAACGGATTCAGCAGGCCCTAATTCGCGAGAAAGAACTCGCTCAAGTCACCCTGCACTCGATTGGCGATGCTGTCATCGCCACGGACGCCAACGGCCGGATTCAATCCCTCAACCCCGTAGCCGAAACCCTGACGGGGTGGAAATCCAACGCCGCTCAGGGCCATTCCCTCGATACGGTGTTGCGGCTGTGGGATGAGGCGACGCATACTCCCGTGCAAGATTTACTCGAACAGGTGTTGCGCCACGGGGTTGCGTTAGATCCCTCGGAACGCCGTTTAGTGGGGGCCAATGAAACCCAAGAATTTTTTGTAGAACTCTCAGCGGCCCCGATTCGCCTCGATGATGGCGACATCGTTGGGGGCGTTCTCGTCTGTCGTGATGTCACCCCCGCCCGTAGTTTAGCCCAACAACTCTCTTGGCAGGCTTGCCATGATGCCCTAACGGGACTTCCCAATCGGCGGGAGTTTGAACATCGTCTCGAAGCGGCGATCGCCAATTCTCGCCTGACTAAGACCACTCATGTCCTCTGTTATCTGGACTTAGATCGTTTCAAGGTGGTCAACGATACCTGCGGCCATATGGCCGGGGATGAACTGCTGCGCCATATGAGCGCCTTATTGCAACACCATACCCCCAACGCAGACCTCTTAGCTCGTCTCGGGGGGGATGAGTTTGCGCTACTGCTGCATCACTGTAGCCTGGATGATGCTCAAGAAAAAGTCCAAGAGTTAATTGAGCGCATTCGCACCTTCCGCTTTGTCTGGGACGATAGCACGTTCACCGTGGGGGCGAGTGCCGGACTCGTCGAAATTAACGCCCAAACCGATAGTTGGGCTCATGTTCTCAGTGCGGCTGATACCGCCATGTATGCCGCCAAGGATGCTGGGCGCAATCGCTTACAGATCTATCAAAGTGATGACCATGACATCGTGCAACGTCATGGCGATATGCAGTGGGTGTCGCGGATTGTCAAAGCTCTCGAAGACGATCGTTTCTGTTTATACGCGCAACGGATTATTCCAGCTGATCCACAACGGCGATCGCGCGATCGCTACGAAATCCTACTGCGTCTCCAAGACGAAGATGGTAACATCGTCAGTCCAGGGGCCTTTATGCCAGCGGCGGAACGCTATGATCTCATGCCGGCCATTGATCGCTGGGTGGTGCGGCAACTGTTCTCGCAACTGCGTCATTTACCGGAACAGTGGGAACAGCCAAAACCCCTTTATATGGTCAATCTCTCAGGGGCCAGTTTCAATGATGAGCGCTTCTTGGCCTTCCTGCGAGAACAGTTCTGGCTGCATCATATCGCCCCCTCGATGATCTGCTTCGAGATTACCGAAACCGTGGCGATCTCCAATATCAACCAGGCGGTGCAGTTCATCTATCAACTCAAACAACTTGGCTGTTGCTTCGCGCTCGATGACTTTGGTAGCGGGATGTCGTCCCTCAACTACCTGAAAAACTTACCTGTGGACTACCTCAAGATTGATGGCCACTTTATCCGCAACGTCGAACATGATGCCATTGACGCGGCCACCATCGAGGCTATCAATCATATGGGCCATGTCATGGGCTTACAAACCATTGCCGAGTTTGTGGAAAATCCAGCCATTCTACAAAAAGTGCAACATCTGGGTGTAGATTTTGTCCAAGGCTATGGCATTGCCCGCCCTGAACCTCTAACCGTCCCAAAGTTTGCCCCCTCCCGCAACCGCTCACGACCCCGAAAAAACCGCCCAGCCGTCACCCCGAAAACCCCAAAAGCCGCTGAGGTAGTCTCACTACCTCAACTGACGGCTTCAGGCTACCCGAAATTCCAACCCATGGGCGATTCAGTTGCACCAACGGAGGGCTAGACGGGTTTAAGCGGACTCAGGTTTTGGGAGAGACGATGGGTGCATCACCACCTCACTGGTTGAGCGTTTCTCCACCATTTCTCGGGTAATGACACAACGAGAGACATCCTTACGGGAGGGCAACTCGTACATCACTTCAAGCATCAGTTCTTCAACGATGCTGCGTAAGGCCCGCGCCCCGGTCTTACGACGATAGGCTTCCTTGGCGATCGCTCGCAAGGCATCAGGACGAAACTCCAACTTGACATTGTCCATATCCATCAGCTTCTGATACTGCTTAATCAGAGCGTTCCGGGGTTGGGTGAGAATCTGAACTAGGGTGTCCTCATCTAAGGGTTCTAACACCGCTTCGATGGGAATGCGCCCAATAAACTCAGGAATCAGACCAAACTTGACTAAGTCTCCCGGTTCGAGATTACTGAGGACATCCACCGTCCGTTTATCACGGGGTTTGCTGTCACCCGGCTGCACAAAGCCAATACTCTTTTTACCCATACGCTGTTCGACCAGCTTATCGAGACCGACAAAGGCCCCGCCACAGATAAAGAGAATATTACGGGTATCAATTTGAATACAGTCTTGATAGGGATGTTTGCGGCCGCCCTGGGGTGGGACATTGGCCACAGTCCCCTCCAACATTTTCAGCAGGGCCTGCTGGACGCCTTCCCCAGAGACATCCCGCGTAATGGAGGGATTTTCACTCTTACGGGCCACCTTGTCGAGTTCGTCAATGTAGATAATGCCCCGTTGGGCTTCTTCCACATCGAGATCGGCCACTTGTAACAACCGCAGCAGGATGTTTTCGACATCTTCCCCCACATACCCCGCTTCGGTCAGGGTGGTGGCGTCAGCCACCGCGAAGGGAACTTCCAGGATATTGGCCAGGGTTTGAGCCAAGAGGGTTTTACCGCTACCGGTTGGGCCAATCAGCAAAATGTTCGACTTTTGCAGTTCGACATCATCGCCTTCGCTTTTATTTTGATTGGCACTCAGGCGCTTGTAGTGGTTATAAACGGCGACCGATAAGACCTTTTTGGCGGCCTCTTGTCCGATGACATGGTCGTCGAGATAATGTTTGATTTCAATCGGTTTAGGGATCTGCCCTAGGGAGAGCTTCGCCGAACGAGGGCGACGACGTTCAGGGGATTCAGATCGTTGTGCGCTAGGGGGGGCTGCGGCACCCGAATCGTACAACTCTTCATCGAGAATTTCGTTGCACAAGTCTACGCATTCGTCACAAATGTACACGCCGGGACCGGCGATGAGTTTGCGAACTTGCTCCTGAGACTTGCCGCAGAAGGAGCATTTTAGGTGAGAGTCGTACTTGTTCGGCATAAGCTTTCTCTTGCGGAAATTCAGCCTTGATGGGTTAGGGACAATTTAATCACGAGGGCATGGGGCCGGTGGGTAGCACCAGACTGAGGTAATCCTCAGCTTATGCCTGACGATGAGCTTGGAGAGTGTGTCCCCAACACACTCTCCAAGGCCGATTAGTTTGAGGCGGCTACGGCAACGGGAGTTTGTTCGATAACCGTATCAACTAACCCATACTCTCGGGCTTCTTCTGCGGACATGAAGAAGTCCCGTTCGGTATCGGCTTCGAGACGTTCGAGGGGCTTACCGGTATGTTTGGCTAACAGGCGGTTCAAGGTACTCTTATGGTAAAGAATTTCCTTGGCCTGAATTTCGATATCCACGGCTTGTCCTTGAGCGCCGCCGAGAGGTTGGTGGATCATAATCCGGGAGTTGGTCAGGGACATGCGTTTCCCCGGAGCGCCCGCCGCTAGGAGAAAGGCTCCCATGCTGGCGGCTAAGCCAAAACAGATGGTGACGATATCGGGGCGCACCTGCTGCATGGTGTCATAGATGGCCATTCCGGCGGTTACAGAACCGCCGGGGGAGTTGATATAGAGTTGGATGTCTTTTTCGGGGTCGTCGGCATCGAGGTAGAGCAGTTGGGCGACGATTGAGTCGGGCACGGCGTCATCGACGGGAGTTCCGAGAAAGACAATCCGTTCTCGCAGCAGACGGGAGTAGATATCGAAGGCACGTTCGCCCATCCCAGACTGTTCGACCACCATAGGGATGTTGCCTTGGGGGCCAGAATAGATTTGGGGGTGGGACAGGCTCATCAAGTCATGTCCGTGGGCTTGGGATCTCAACATAAATTTAGATGTTCAGCTCGCAGTGGGTAAACCGTGAGAGTGGTTAGGAGTCTTGGGTTTCGTTCTCGTCGGCGTCGGCCGTCTCCTCGGCCGCTTCATCGTCGTTTGACAAACTGCCTTCGGGAACTAGCTCGATCTTAGCGCGTTCTCGTAGCCAATCGAGGGCTTTCTGAGAAAGGAGATCTTTGGCAACGAATCCTTGGAGGCGTTCTTCGTCGATGTCGCGATCGCTCAGTTGCTCACGAATCTCGGCGGCCCGTTCTTCTTTCTCGCTTTCGGTTGGTTGTAAGTCCTGGAGTTCGGCGATTTTTTCGAGGGCTAGGTCTTGTTTGAGTTTGGCGATCGCCTCGGGACGAGATCGTTCGCGCATCTCGGCCATGTTCTCCTCGTTATAGAGGCTGCGGATATCCATGCCATATTGCTGCAACTGCATGGCCGTTTGGGTCAGCAGGAAGTCCACCTCTTGTTTGATGAGGGTTTCAGGCAGTTCGACTTCGATGCAGGCGGCCATGTTCTCTAGCAGGGCGGCATCGATGTTACTTTTGGTTTTCTGTTCGGCTTCGTCCTTAAAGCGGGTTTCGATGGATTCCCGCAGTTCGGCCATGGTGTCGAAGTCGCTGATGGTTTGGGCAAAGTCATCGTCGAGTTCGGGCAGTTCCCGAGCTTTGATGTCTTTGACGGTGACGGTGAAGATGGCCTCTTGGCCGGCCAGTTCTTCGTTGGGGTAATCCTCGGGGAATTTGACATCGAAGGATTTGGTGTCATCGATGTTCATCCCGACGATGTTTTCGACGAAGCCTTCGATAAAGCGCCCTTCGTTGAGTTCAACTTGGGTATCTTCGGCACTGCCGCCGGGGAAGGGTTCGGGATCGCCTTCGCCATCTTGGGGCCGGAGTTTGCCTTCGTAGTCAACGGTGAGAACGTCGCCAAGTTGGGCGGCGCGATCTTCGACGGGAATGAGGTTGGCCTGTTCGAGGCGCTGTTCTTCGAAAAAGGCATCAACTTGGGCCGGATCATAGACCACTTCTTCGGCGGTGATGTCGAGTCCTTCGTAGTTGCTGACGTTCGCGTCGGGGGGAACGTCTACGGCAATGGAGAAGGTGAGAGGATGACCGGGGGTAAACTGTTGAATCAGCTCTTCAACGGGAGTTTGCAGGGTGTAGTTGCCCAGAACATCTAGGTTTTCTTGGTCGATGGCCTGTTTGAGGCTGTCTTCGATGCTGTCTTCGAGAGCGGCAGCTTTGATGCGTTCACTGCCGAGACGCTTGACCAGAATCTGTTGGGGAACTTTGCCTTTACGGAATCCCGGAATGTTCGCCGCTTGTGTGAATTTTTGCAACGTGCGATCGTAGGTTTTCTGGGAAATCTCCGAAGGAATTTCGATTTCCAGACTAATTTGGGATGCGGGAAGCTTTTCCTGGGTTACTTTCATGCCTTGCTTGACTGTTTGATTCTAGTTTTAACTTGGGTGTAGTTTGCTGCCTGTTGATTTGAGATCATCGTCAATCCCATGGGCGATCGCCGGCTCACCGAAACGACCTCTCAGCGTCCGTTACGGCATCTATGGCACTCTCAGACTGATGGCGTCGGGACTCTGAGCTATCGTCTCTTAGCCATCGTGCATAGCCATCGTGCAGATCGCTGCGGCTGTACGTTGTCCTTAACAACAAGCGAGGCAATCCAATCTAGTCTAGCCTAATACCGAACGGCTGGTCAGATGGTTGAGGCAGCGAGCGATCGTCGAATCTGCGTTATGCTAGATTATAGTCGTCTCTAGGACAGCGCTCTGGCCGGCCGAATCGCCACCATTGCACTCAACAGCTAACTCTGCTATCGTGGCTGTCGATGAGAGTGATCGCCCCAATTTCGGTCAGCCGCGACATCTGTTATATTCAAAACCTATTTGCTGATGGACACTCTTCGCAAGCCCCAACTGGGAGTTTCTGAAGTCTGAGTCCCGAAGCGCCCCCTATTAAACCCCTATAAAAATCGTCATACGAACCGTTACGGCGTTTATCAAACCCTATCAAACCCTATTGCCTAACACAGGATTGAAGACCATTAGGAGGATCTGAAACTTGCCCAAGTCTTATCGAGTTGCTATTCTCGGTGCCACTGGCGCAGTGGGTACTGAGTTAATTGAACTGCTAGAGCGCCGAAACTTTCCGCTATCACAGCTCAAACTTCTGGCCTCCCCTCGCTCAGCGGGGCGGACGGTCTCGTTTCGCGGCGAATCCCTAACCGTCGAAGCCGTGGCGGAGGGCTGTTTTCGGGATGTGGATTTGGTTCTCGCCTCAGCCGGCGGATCGATCTCGAAGCAATGGCTGCCCCAAGCCGTTGAGGCCGGGGCCGTGGCCATTGACAACTCTAGCGCCTATCGCCTCGATCCCCAGGTTCCGCTTGTGGTTCCTGAGGTGAACCCCGAGGCGGCGTTTCAACATCAGGGCATCATCGCCAACCCCAACTGCACGACGATTTTGATGGCGGTGGCCATTTACCCACTACATCGGGTGCAGCCGATTCGCCGCATTGTGGTCTCGACGTATCAGTCTGCTAGCGGTGCTGGGGCGCGAGCGATGGAGGAACTCAAAACCCAAGCTCAAGCGATTCTCAATGGGGAACCTCCCACCCCGTCGGTGTTGCCCTATCCCTTGGCCTTTAACCTCTTTCCTCATAATTCTCCGATTTCTGAAGGCGGCTATTGCCAGGAAGAGATGAAAATGGTCAATGAGACGCGCAAGATTTTTGCGGCTCCTCAGTTAGCGGTGACGGCAACTTGTGTCCGGGTTCCCGTACTACGCGCTCACTCCGAAGCGATTAACCTGGAGTTTGAGCAACCCTTTTCTCGGGAACAGGCCTGTGACATCCTGCGGACAGCTCCGGGCGTGATCTTGCAGGAAAATTGGCAGAGTAATTATTTCCCGATGCCGATGGATGCAACGAGCCGCGATGAGGTTCTGGTGGGCCGTATTCGCCAGGATATCTCTCATCCCTGTGGCTTGGAGCTTTGGCTCAGTGGTGACCAAATTCGCAAAGGGGCCGCCCTGAATGCGGTGCAGATTGCGGAATTGCTCAGCTATCATGATGCGGGCAATCCATCCTCCCCATCGTTGTCGTCTAGCCGCTTACAGCCGTGAGGGAGGGAAGTCACGTGGTCGATTTTGGACGAGTTCTCACGGCAATGATTGTGCCGTTTCACCCGGATGGCACGGTGAATTTTAAGTTGGTTGAACAGTTAGCGGTTCATTTGGTCACTCACGGAACCGAGACGTTGGTGATCTGTGGCACGACCGGTGAATCGCCAACGCTAACTTGGGATGAGGAATATGAGTTGTTCCAGGTGGTTCAGGGAGCCGTCAGCCAAACCGGTGCGAAGGTGATGGCCGGTACTGGCTCTAACTCAACCCATGAGGCGATTCGGGCGACGCAGAAAGCGTCGGCGTTGGGCTTGGATGGCTCGTTGCAGGTGGTTCCCTATTACAATAAACCACCGCAAGCTGGACTTTATCGACATTTTTGTGCGATCGCCGAGGCTTGTCCAGAGTTTCCGCTGATGCTCTACAACATCCCTGGGCGGACTGGGGTGAGTTTGGAGGCTGAAACGGTGGCTCGTTTGGCCCAATTGCCCAATGTGGTAGCTATTAAAGAAGCCAGTGGGAGTCTCGAACGGGCCAGCGAAATTCGCCGCCTAACCGATCCTGAGTTCGCGATCTATTCTGGGGATGATGCTCTAACCTTGCCGCTGTTGTCCATTGGTGGCAAAGGAGTTGTCAGTGTGGCCAGTCATTTGGTGGGCGATCGCCTCCAGGAGATGATTCAAGCCTTTGAGGCGGGACGAAATGCCGAGGCGACGGCGATTCATTTACAGTTAATGCCCTTGTTCCAGGCGTTGTTTTTGACCACTAATCCCATTCCCGTCAAATGTGCGTTGCAACAATTGGGTTGGCCCGTCGGGGGGACACGATCGCCCCTCTGTGACGCTCCAGACTCGGTGGTTGAGTCGATTCAGTCGGTTCTCAAACAACTCAACCTCCTGCACTAGCGTCTTCTCCCTTTAGCTAAGTCATTGTCGTCGTCGGCGCGGCGATCGCGCCACTGAGGTTTAGAGGCCTGCACCGCCCCATCCCTGAACCAAGTCCGACATCAGCGGTTTTCCCAGCAATTTTATCCTCACACTCGACCGTCTAGGCGAACATCCACCTTGCCCTGGGCCGACTCGAACACCGTTTACATTGCTCCACTCTAATCAATCACAGTTACATACAGTTCACCATGAATAAACCCATGCCTTCTAAACAAATCCGCTCTCGCAACAGTAAAACCACCTCCCCGAAAACCACCTCAAACCAAGGTGGCGATCAATCATCTCCCCTGAAGGTGATTCCTCTGGGTGGCCTCCATGAAATCGGCAAGAACACCTGTGTCTTTGAATACGAAGACGAAATCGTGTTGGTTGACAGTGGCCTAGCCTTCCCCACCGACGCCATGCACGGGGTCAACATCGTGCTACCCGACATCGCCTATCTCAAAGAGAACGCCCATAAGATCAAAGGTTTGGTGGTTACCCACGGTCACGAAGACCATATTGGTGGCATTCCCTATCACCTGAAACAGTTTGATATCCCCGTCATTTACGGTCCCCGCTTGGCCCTGGCCCTGCTCGGTGGCAAACTCGATGAAGCGGGACTGCGTAATAAAACCGAACTACGCACCGTCCAACCTCGGGATGTGATTACCCTTGGAGACCATTTCTCCTTTGAGTTCATCCGCAACACCCACTCCATGGCCGACAGCTTCACCCTAGCGGTGACGACTCCCGTGGGTGTGGTGGTCTTTACCGGCGACTTTAAGTTTGACCATACTCCCGTCGATGGCGAAAACTTCGACGTGCAACGGTTGGCAGAATACGGCGAGAAAGGCGTTCTCTGCTTGTTTAGTGACTCCACCAACGCCGAAACACCGGGACTTTGCCCCTCCGAGCGATCGGTCTATCCGAACCTCGATCGCGTCTTTAGTGAAGCCAAAGGGCGACTGATGGTGACCACCTTCGCCTCTTCCGTCCATCGGGTCAATATGATTTTAGACCTAGCTCAAAAACATGGGCGGTCTGTGGCCGTGGTGGGGCGATCGATGCTCAACGTCATCTCCCATGCTCGCAACCTCGGCTACGTCAAATGTGACGAAAGTCTCTTCAAATCCATTCAAGAAGTGCGTAATCTGCCCGACAAAGACGTGCTGATTCTCACCACCGGCTCCCAAGGGGAACCGATGGCCGCACTCAGTCGCATCTCCCGTCGTGAACACCGACAAATTCAGGTCAAACCCGGAGATACCATTGTCTTCTCCGCCAATCCGATCCCCGGTAACACCATCTCTGTGGTCAACACCATCGATCGCCTGATGATGCAAGGAGCCAATGTCATTTACGGTCGGCGTCAGGGCATCCATGTCTCAGGTCATGGTTGTCAGGAAGATCATAAATTGATGTTAGCCCTAACTCGGCCCAAATTCTTTGTTCCGGTCCATGGCGAACATCGGATGTTGATCAAACATTCTCAAACCGCTCAGATGATGGGAGTCCCGGCCGAGAATATGCTGATTATCGACAACGGCCATATCGTGGAACTGCGCCCCGATAGTATCTCCCTTGGCGGCAACGTTCAAGCCGGTATCGAGTTGGTGGATTCCTCCCACGCCGGGACTGTTCAAGATACAGTCCTCAAAGAACGTCAGCAGTTAGCCGAAGATGGCGTCGTCACTACCGCCGTCGCGGTTGGCTGGGATGGCAAATTAGCTATTCAGCCCGAAGTGCATATTCGCGGTGTCGCCACTGGCGTTGACGACCAACACTTACAGGAAAAAATTTCGGAAACCTTACAAACGGTGCTTGAAGACCGTTGGGATCATTACAACAATTCTGACAACGGTGAGCGTTCCGCCGATTGGTCAGGGCTGAAGTCTCGTCTGGAACGGGAGTTACGCCGCACCATTCGCCGTGAACTACGGTGTGATCCTCTGTTGGTGTTTATGTTACAGCCCCCGGCTGATGCGGACTATACACCTGAGACTCAAACGAATGGCAGCTTGGTGACGAGTCGCTCCACCAATGGTCGCTCCAACGGCAGCTCTAATGGCCGCTCCAACGGCAGTAAACCCAGCAAAGTGACGCCAAAACCCTCAACTGCGGTTGAAACCTCGGCGGATTCATCCGAGAAGAAATCTTCGGAACCTTCTAAGACGACTCTCGATGCGGAAAAACGCAACCGCAATCGTCGCCGTCGTACTCGTCCGACGGCCCGAGCCGCCTCCTAGGCGTTGTCTCATCCCCCGGCTCTCTCGTCTCCCTCGTGCTTCCCTCCTCCCTCGTGCCTCCCTCGTGTCATGGCTCTGCCATGATACGGGCGGCTGGCGGCTCTGCCGCCTGAGAGCGGGAGGCAGAGCCTCCCCTGGGGCATTCCTTGGCAGAGCCAAGGAACGAGAAAACGAGAAACCCCTCGTGCCTCCCTCCCTCCCTCGTGTCATGGCTCTGCCATGATACGGGCGGGTGGCGGCTCTGCCGCCTGAGAGCGGGAGGCAGAGCCTCCCCTGGGGCATTCCTTGGCAGAGCCAAGGAACGAGGAGAGAGAAAACGAGGAGAGAGGAGACAACGAGGAGACAACACCAGACAACGAGAGAAGACAAGAAAGCGGGATGTTGTTTACCACAACACCCCGCTTTTGTCAAAGAAACGAATCGGTCAAGACCCGATTATTTAACGGAAACTTTTCCGCCGGCTTCTTCGATTTGTTTCTTAGCATCTTCAGCTGCATCTTTAGCCACAGCTTCTTTGATGGCTTTAGGCGTGCTTTCGACCATTTCTTTGGCTTCTTTGAGGCCAAGTCCGGTCAAGCCGCGCACAACTTTGAGGACAGCGATTTTCTTGTCGGCGGGGACTTCTTCGAGAATCACGTCAAATTCGGTTTTCTCTTCTTCTTCCTCAGCCGCAGCGGCACCGCCACCCATCATACCAGGGGCCATCATCATCATACCGCCGCCAGCAGAGGCAGAGGCATCCACACCGAAGGCTTCTTCGATTTGTTTGACGAGTTCAGAGGCCTCTAACAGGGAGAGGGTTTTGAGTTGTTCGAGAATTTGATCGGTTTGTTCAGACATTGAGTAACACTCCGTTGGGATTAATGAATTGTTGGACGTAAATGAGTTGCCAATACTCACCACATGGGTTGCAGTGATTTATTGTTCTTTTTCGGACACGGCTTTGACGGCGCGAACCAAAGAAGATGGAACCTCTTTGATACCCACGGCCAGTTTCTTGGGAACGGCGTTGGTGCCGACTGCCAGTTTCGTCGGAATAGAATTGATTGCGGCGGCAATGCGTGCAATAAGTTCTTCCTTGGTTGGCAGTTCTGTCAGCGCTTTGACGTCATCAGCACTGAGCTTTTGCCCTTCTAAAACACCACCCCGGAGTTCGGTTTTTTTGGTGTCTTTCTGAAACGCTTGGTAGGCTTTAATGGCCGTTCCAAAGTCGTCTTTCGCGAACAGGAATGCCGAAGATCCTTCGAGGAACTCGGTCATGGATTCCCAGTTCTCATCCCCTTCTACGGCGATGCGCATTAGGGTGTTTTTGGTTACCTTACAGACGGCGTCGGTTTCCCGTAGTCGTCCGCGTAGGTCGGTCATCTGGGCGACGGACAGCCCTTTGTAGTCGATGACTACAGCAAGCTGAGATTCGCTCAGTGTTTCTTTGAGTTCAGCGACGATCGCTTTTTTGTTTTCTAATGTTCTGCCCAATCGGACTCACCTCCTTGTTTGCTGGGCATTCACTCAGTTGAGAAACCCCCTTGAGAATGTCCCAAACTGACACCCGTAAACTTCCGTTTTTGGGTCGTGTTTTGGGTCGGATGCAATTGGCTCAACTGACCCCCCTCCCTCCCTCCACAAAAAGCCCCCAGTCGAGATGCCGGGGGAAGTGTTGGGGGACGCAGGTTGCGACCTCCAGACTCCTCACCTCGGCAGGATATTACGTGTTGAACACCCCTGCTGTCTCGGGTTGAGAGCATATTCAGTTAAGCCAATCTGTTTCGTGTTGTGGTTACCCGGTTGTTTGTGGGTTGTTGATTTGGTTTGGGGAGAGGGCCTCTCCCCACTTCGATGACGGATGTAAGAGCGGGTCTTAGGCCGTCAAGTCTGCCATTTTGAGATCTCGCAGAGCGTTGACATCAACTTCTACGGATGGCCCCATTGTCGAGGAGACGTAGATGCTACGCCAGTAGCGTCCTTTGGCTCCTGAGGGGCGATTGCGCTCGATGCAGTCTTGTAGGGCTTTGAGGTTGATTAACAGGTCTTCGACTGCAAAATCTGCTTTGCCGAACATGACATGGACGATGCCGGTGCGATCGGCACGAAATTCTAGTTTACCAGCTTTGAACTCAGAAATGGCCTGTTCTAAGTCTGTGGTGACGCTTCCCCCTTTGGGTGAGGGCATTAAGCCTTTTGGACCGAGGACGCGACCGAGTTTTGCCACCTGGGGCATCATGTCGGGGGTGGCAATGAGCAGGTCAAAGTCTAGGCGACCTTGTTGGATTTCTTGGATGAGTTCTTCGGACCCATAAACGTCGGCCCCGGCGTTGGCGGCTTCTTGGACTTTCTCGCCGCGAGCGATGACGGCAACACGGATGGTTTGCCCGGTTCCTTTGGGTAGGGCCACGGTGGTCCGCAGTTGCTGGTCGCTGTATTTGGGGTCGATGCCTAGGCGGATGTGAGCTTCGGCGGATTCGGGGAATTTAGCCGTTGCCGTCTCTTTGAGGAGGTTGAGGGCTTCGGTGGGTTCGTAGGGACGCTCCTCGACTTTCTGATGGAGTTCCCGCAAGCGACGTGAGAGTTTTCTGGTCATAGTCTGCGTTGGGGTGGTTAGCGAAGTGAGACACTTCTCCCCCATTCAAATGGGTTTGTTTTGATTTAGGTGGTCTAACTTGGGATGGCTTGAAGTCGGCTCCACTGTTTGGCTCTACTGTGGAGGTTAGCCTTCGATTTTAACACCCATGTTACGTGCCGTTCCTTCGATGATTTTCATGGCTGCCTCGATGTCGTTGGCGTTGAGGTCAGGCATTTTGGTTTCGGCAATTTCGCGCAGTTGTTCCCGGCCAATGGTTCCGACTTGGCTACGGTTGGGTTCACCGGACCCTTTCTCGATGCCGGCGGCTTTTTTAATCAGTACGGACGCCGGAGGGGTTTTGAGGATAAAGGTGAAGCTACGATCTTCGTAAACGGAGATCTCAACGGGAACGATGGTCCCAACTTGTTCGGCGGTTTTGGCGTTATATTCTTTGCAGAATTGCATGATATTCACGCCATGCTGACCCAATGCAGGACCAATGGGAGGCGCAGGATTGGCTTTACCCGCCGGAATGGCGAGCTTAATGAGCGCAACTACTTTTTTAGCCATTGATGATTAACTTTAACTCTGTTTTTCGACTTGGTTGAATTCTAATTCTACAGGCGTATCGCGCCCAAAGATAGACAGCAAGGCTTTCAGTTTGCTGCGTTCGGGGCTAACTTCAATGACTTCGCCTTCGAAGTCTTTAAAGGGTCCGGACAAGACGACGATTTTATCGCCGGCATCCATGTCAATTTTGACGACGGGTTCTTGTTCTCCGGTTTGTTTGAAGATGCGTTCGACTTCTGAGGGACTCAGGGGCATGGGTTTGACATGACCTCGCCCACGTCCGTAACGCCGCTTCTGCTCGGCCCCGACAAAGTTAATCACATTGGGGGTGTTTTTGACAACCTGCCAAACTTCGTCATCCATTCGCATTTGGATGAGGACGTAGCCGGGAAACACTTTTTCCTCGATACTCTGTCTGGCCCCGTCTTTACGAACTTTGACGGCGGGGGTTTGCGGAATGGCAATTTGCAGGATGCGATCGGCAACGTCTAAGGTTTCTTTACGTTGGTCGATGTTGGCTTTGACTCGTTTTTCGCAGCCAGAGGCAACTTGCACCGCATACCAACGAGGGCGCGGCTGTTGAGACTCTTGTGGAGTGGTTTGAAGCTCGTCTGAGTCGTTGTCGTCCCAGGGAGCATCGGATTCGTAGGATTGGTTGGATGAAAACGTCATCAGAATATCTGTTGTGCAGCCCAACCGAACAGGTTATCGACTAAGTAAACGGCACTGGCCAACAGCGTCACCATCAACAGAACGGCGATGGATTCGCTAATGACTTGTTGTCTTGAGGGCCAGACGACCTTAGAGAGTTCCTCTTTGGCTTCTTGAAGGAACTTGATCGGATCGAATTTTTGGGGGCTTGTCTGTTGCAGATTGGCTTCTTTTTTCTTCGCCACAACGGTTAACCTCTTGGGGACGGACTCCAGTCTGGGCTGAACTTAGCCGACTGTGTGCTTCGGGTTGGTTGGTCATTCGGGAGTGCTGAGGCTCGGGCTCGATCCACGCCATACATCAGACAACGCTCACCCGAAAGCTGAACACTCCCTGTTTCCAGGGAAGCAGTTGTCAAGCTTTCGGGTTAAGCGTCTTTTCAAGAAGTTGGAGCGGTTCAACGCGCCCTGGAGGACTCGAACCCCCGACATCAGGTTTTGGAGACCTGCGTTCTACCAACTGAACTAAGAGCGCATCTCGTCTGGTTCAGACGTTGAACCTCTTCCCTATGAGTCTATCACGAGTGGGGGGCGCTTGGGAACGATTTGGCAATTTTTTTTTTGAGTCTCGGGTTGAGACTCGCCAGTCGCCCCCAGGATCGCACCCGGTGATCGCGCCCGGTTAGGCTTATTTACGCGCTTTGGCGATGGGGCGATCGAAACGCTGTTTGAGGCGGGTGGCTTTACCGACGCGATCGCGGAGGTAGTACAGTTTGGCCCGACGGGCTTTACCCCGACGTACGACATTTATGTAACTGACTCTCGGGGAATGAAGCAGGAACACCCGTTCAACGCCAACGCCTTGGAAGACTCGACGGACGGTGATGGTTTCATTGATGCCACCATTGCGCATGGCGATAATGGTTCCCTCGTAGGGCTGAACCCGCTCTTTGCCGCCTTCTTGGATGACGATCCCGACGCGGATGGTGTCACCGACGTAGAGTTTGGGGAGATCGGATTTGAGATACTCAGATTCGATCGCCTGAATGATTTGTTGACCCTTCATAGCTGCCTCGTTACGTTGCAGCCTTTTATCATAGACGCTGTTGAGGCATCCCGTCAATCAACCTGCCGCGCGATAATGGTTCGGTGGCGCGGATCGGTGGGAATGGTCTCGATATGGCTCAAGCCGACCTGATTTAAGGTTTCCTCGACGTTAAAGGTGTAGTAATCGTCGCTCCACGGCTCGGTACTTTTCATCAGGACGAATAACGCCGGGGGTAAATTCTGAATCACTGAGGATTTAGGATTGTTGTCCACAATGGCCAGGAGTCCACCGGGACGCAATAGGCGGCGCATTTCTTGGAAAATCGCTGTGGTGGCCTGACGGGGCAGTTCATGGAGGACGAATTGGAGGCTGATCAGGTCAAAACTGCGATCGCGAAAGTCGGTGGCTTCGGCGTTGCCATGAACCCATTGGCTAATCTGCCCCGTCGAGTCTCGTTGTTGGGCGACGGCCAACATATAGGGGGAGAGATCGAGTCCTACGGTCTGAATGGGCTGGGATTGACGAGTCTGTAGGTTGCGGTGAAGAAATTCTGTGGAAATGCCGATGGAACAGCCGACATCGAGGACATTTTCGATGGTTTGGGGCAAATGAGGGGCGATCGCCTCTAGGAAGGAGTGTCGCAGTCGTTGCTGGGCGACATCGGGGCTGAGGGATTCGTCTTTCCAAACCCGTAACGCCATCGATTGGGTGGCCGGTTCGGCTTCGAGGGCCGCCAACCAGCAGAGATTCCCGGCATCATAGGCATGGAAGGGAACTTGGTAATAGTCGGGATAGCTGAGATCGGGGTTGCTGATCTCGGCTAAACTGGCTCGTAACTGTTCGCTGTCGAGTTCAGCGACGCGATCGCGCCAGCGAACGCCGTTTTTCTCGGCAGTTTTAATCAAAACCCGTCGTGCTTGCTGTTTCATAAGCCGATACAGCAGCGGTGTGGCAATGAGTTGGTTGACGAGACGAGCGAGCCAGTCATCGCCGGCCCAGGCGGGTTTGTTGGATTGATTCTTCGACGGATTGGCAGAGGTGGAGGTCATAGAAAGGCGCTGATAATTAAGGTCGGGAAACTCTGGGGCTGATTATCGAAGAATCGTCATCGAGTCGTCAAGCTCGGGAGCGATCGCCGGTTTCCTCTTGCGGGACGTCCCCGCGATCGTCAACCATGAGGGAACATCAAACAAACTGTTACCCATTAGTCGTCGCTCATTGTCGTCGCTCATTGTCGTCGCTCATTATAGAAGTATTGGAGACTCAGCCCACCATGACACAAACCAGCCAAGTGATTCCCGCTGACGCGATGGAATTCTTCAAACAAAGTGCCGGAACCTGGCATTCTCAACGAACCACCCATCATCTGCCCTTCCGTCGGGCTGAATTGGGCGGATCTGAGATTTTTGTCGAAACCCTCCCCCCCGACGATCCCCGAGTGGTGGATATTTGCCAAATGTACGAAATCGACCCCAAAACTGCCTCCGGTGGCGCTTTTGTGCGCTGGAATGGCTCCATGCAGTGGGATCGTGACAATGACGAAAACCATGCCGGTTCAACGGTGTTCGCCATTGTCCCGGATGCAGACAATCCCCGTCAGGGTAAGATGTTGCGGGAACGGGGCTATGCGGAAAAAGTGCCGGTAGCTGGGCGATATGAACTCGATGATGACGGGGGCATGAGTTTGATTACAGAGTATGAAACCATGAGTTCGGTGGAGCGGTTTTGGTTTCCCAGTCCGGGGGTGCGGATGCGCACGAGTACGGTGAAACGGTTTGGCGGCTTTAACACGGCTACCTTTTGCACCGAAAGTCGGGTTGAGACCTCCAATCCGGACATGAGCGGCATTCCTGAGGCTGGAGATGAGGCCAGTCAGACCTTTTACTCGTTGTTGGGCTGGTAGACGACCGGGAGATGGGGAAAGGCGATCGCCTGACAACCTCAAGGGGCAAATCGTAAATTTTCTTTACCTTGAGTGTTAAAAATTGTTGCTGACGTTCATAAAAATGGGACTCGGTTGAAGCCAATCCCCTAATCTAAAGGTTGACTAGTCCACAAATAGCAAACCCTTTAAGCTTACGGAGATATTAACGTGGCACTTCCCTTACTCAGTTACACGCCGAAAAGCCAGAACGTGCGTGTCGCGGGATACGTCGTTCCCGGCGACGAAGAACCCTATGTGTTCGATACGGAAAACCTGCCCACAGGTTCGGACATCGACGAGTTCATCTGGGCGGCGTACCGTCAGATTTATAGCGAACACCAAATCCTCAAAAGCAACCGTCAGACCTTTTTAGAGTCTCAACTCAAGGATGAGCGCATTACGATGCGTCAGTTCATTCGCGGTTTGCTGCTGTCGGACCCGTTCCGCCGTCGTAACTTTGAACCCAACAGCAACTACCGTTTTGCTGAACTCTGCGTGCAACGGGTTCTCGGACGCGATGTCTACAGCGAACGCGAGAAAATCGCTTGGTCGATTGTCATCGCCAACAAGGGCATTGAAGGCTTTGTTGATGAACTCCTCAATAGTGAGGAATACTTGGACAACTTCGGCGATACGATTGTGCCGTTCCAACGCCGTCGCAATCTGCCTCAGCGGGCTATGGGTGAAACGCCCTTCAATCTGAAAACTCCCCGCTATGGTGCGTACCACCGTAATCAACTGGGCTTCCCCCAGATTGTTTGGCAAAACGCTGTACGTCGCTTCCGTCCTCAAGAGAAGCAACCCACCGAGGGCAATCCCGAACGGTTCCTCGGTATGGCACGGGCTGTGTCGTCAGGTCAACCCTCGGCACCTCGTCCTTCGGTTCAAAACCTCAACTACATGGCTGCGGTTCCCCGTCGCTAAGGGGGTTTAACGGTTATCGAATTGTTTTGATAACCGTTGTGACAGCGACTGATGATTGCTCAGAGATGGGTGGTTGTCGGTCGCTGTTTTTTGGGGAACAGGGAACAGGGGAAGAGAAGGCAAGAGGCATAACCCACCCCTAACCCCTCCCTAGAGGGGATGGCAATAGGCAAGAGGGGGGACTTTAGCGGCGGCGTTTGAGGACTTGGAGGAGTGTGTCGAGGTGGGGGGGAAGGGGGGCGATCGCCTCGATGGTGTCTCCCGATTGGGGATGTTCTAGGGTCAACTTCCAGGCGTGGAGGGCTTGGCCGGGTAGGTTGACGCCTAGGGAACGACCGGAACCGTAGAGGGGGTCAGCCACAATTGGATGCCCAATGGAGGCACTGTGGACGCGAATTTGGTGGGTGCGACCGGTTTCGAGACGAAAATGAACTAGGCTGTAGTTTCCTAGGGCTTCCTGGACGTTCCAATGGGTGACGGCAGTGCGGCCGCCTTGGTCTTCGGGGACGATCGCCATCTTTTTGCGATCGACGCGATGACGCGCGATGGGGCGATTGATGGTTCCTGACGGCTGGCTCGGCGATCCATAGACGATGCCTAAATACTCACGACGGGCGGTTTTGGCCTGGATTTGGGCTTGTAAATGCTGATGGGCGCGATCGCTTTTGGCAATGACGATCGCCCCGGTGGTATCTTTATCGAGGCGGTGGACGATTCCGGGACGCTGTACGCCGCCAATCCCGGAGAGGCGATCGCCGCAATGGGCTAACAGGGCGTTGACGAGGGTATCGTTGTAATGGCCGGGGGCGGGATGAACCACTAGCCCAGCGGGTTTATTGACGATGAGGAGATGGTCGTCTTCGTAGAGGATATCCAGGGCCATCTCTAGGGGTTGGATATCTAGGGGGGTGGCCGCCGGAATCTCGATGCTGAGGCGATCGCCGGCCTGAACTTTGAGTTTTTTGGAAAGACAGGGTTCTCCGTTGACACGAACACAGTTCTGTTCGATGAGTTGCTGGATGCGCGATCGCGAGAGATCGGCGAGGTTTTGCGAGAGGATGCGATCGAGGCGATCGCCCGATTCGGTGACGTCGAGGGTGATAGTCATGGAACAGCGAAATTGGCAAGAGAATTCGGGTTTTATAATTCTAGGGGATAGTCTCAGACAAATTTGATGAAGATTGCTTATGGTCAAACAAGTTATGGTCAGATGCCCGTCATATCTTCTATAATTGCCTATCGACGCGCTCAAAATGCGTCAAGTTCGTCCTTCCAGTCTCTTAACCTCGCGTTTCCAAGGCTTAACGAGATTATAAACTCAATTTAATCTCACTCATTGATCTGCCAAATATGCCGGGGCAAACTTACGCTTAACAACAGGAGCCAGCTATGCAAGATGCAACCATTCTAGGATTGTTGGCGGGAACGATGACCACAATCGCCTATCTCCCCCAACTGATTAAAACTTGGCAGTCGAAATCGGCTGACGATATTTCTTGGAGTATGTTAATTATCCTCTGTTTGGGGATTCTCTTGTGGCTGGTGTATGGAACTTCGGTTCACGATTTACCTGTCATTTGCGCCAATATTCTGACATTAATTCTTTCATCGACCATTTTGGGTTTAAAGGTTCACTATCGCTTGCGGCGGGCTTCTATTGATTAGATACTGGGGTCGTGAGTTGGTCTAAGTCACCTGTTTTAAATCACCGGTTTTAAATTAGCCCTTTTAAATCCATGGCAACCCATGGATTTTTTGTTAAGCCTGCCCATGTTCTTTTTTCTCTCAAAGCTGCTTCCGTCCCTAGTCTATCCTTTGGGGTTGGCTTGTTTTTTGATGTTACTGGCGTTGGTTCTCATCTGGAAACGTCCCGCTTGGGCGAGTCTTGCGATTCTGGTGGGGTTTGTGGCCTTGATGGCGGGAGGAAATGGGTGGGTGGCGTCGAGTTTGGTGCGATCGCTCGAACGACAACAACTTCCGGTGGGGGAACTTCCCCAGGCTGAGGCGATTGTGGTGTTAGGGGGGGCGACGCGATCGCCGACACCGCCCCGTCCTTGGGTTGAAGTGAATGAAGCCGGCGATCGGCCCATTTACGCGGCCCGCTTGTTTTTAGAGGAGAAGGCTCCCTGGGTGATTCTCTCGGGGGGACGCATCAGTTGGACTGGGGAGATTGGTTCTGAAGCTGAGGATATGGCCCAACTGCTACAGGCCTGGGGAGTCCCTGAATCGGCGATGTTGCTGGATCATACCTCTCTCAATACTCGTCAGAATGCAGAAAACGTTAAAGTCATTTTGGACGACCAGGGAATTGAGGAGATTTTGCTGGTTACCTCGGCTATTCATATGCCGCGATCGCTGCGAGTGTTTGAGAAACTGGGCATTGAGGCGATTCCGGCCCCAACAGATTTCCTGATTGCTGACGATCCCAGAGGCCAAGAGTCCCAAACTTGGCAGACGATTATCCTCAACCTCATCCCTGACGCTCACCGCCTGGCGTTGACAACCCGGAGTCTCAAGGAATATCTAGGCTTGTGGGTGTATCAGCTACGAGGATGGGCCTAATCCATGGGCCTAATCCATTGATGTTCCCTGCGTAAATTGGCAAAAATCTTTTACCATGGGGGGAATCAGGGGTGGCGATCGCATCCCACCCACCCGCCACGAGTCTGTTATTTTCTCAAAAAATCGTCATGTCTGATGGAATCAACCGGATCGTCTTCATTCCACCGCCAACGATTGATGAACAGATTGAGCGTCATCATGTGACGCGGGAGTTCCACCGGGAAGTCCATTATCGACAAGATTTTCAGGCCCATTGTCAGTGGTATCGGGAAACCGCAGAACGCCACCGTCAAGAGTTAGAAAAGATGCGAGGCGATATCAATCTGTTCGGCTGGTTTTCCCGGCGGCGTGGTTCTTAAACCTCGATTGAGGTTATCTCAGTTTCGTATCTCCGTAATTTGCAATTGTGCGCCTCCGCCGGAGCTTTCTCCAAAGGTTCCCACCCAAATGTCATATTGTCCAGAGAGGGCAGGTTGAAACATGACCCTGGGACTCACGGCTCCATCAAAATCATCGTTGCAATACCAGTTTCCATCAGGACCATTGATGAGTAATGTTGTGTCGCCGCCTCCGGTCACATTGAAGCTGAGGAAGCTAGAGTTACCGGCTTCGTAATTGACCCGGACATCGGGATTTGAGGCGTTGATAAAGCCCACACAATCACTGCCTAAATCTAAATTGGAGGCATTCGTTGAGCCTCCGGGCATGACATCCACTGGGTAGGGATCTGGGGTAAAACCAACGGTTAAGTTGACCGTTCCATAGAGCGGGTTGGCGCCGACGTTTTGGGCGATCGCAGCGGGAGATTGAAGCGCGAGAACGGTCAGTCCTAAGCTCAATGTCCCCAAGCCAAGGGCAGATTTTAGCCCAGGTTTGGAAGCAGGAATACTCGGAATGATTGCATTGTGTTTCATGATAATCGACTCGGCTTTTAGTTGGAGTGTTTTGGGGTTGAAAATATGCGGTGTTTTCACTCTAATCCTTCACTCAAATGCTTGACTAGAATCGAGTTAATACCAGTTTTCGAAATACTTGCTAGACATCTGACATCAAGGAGGGCGAACAGCCGTCCCCTCCACGGTCGGGGTTAGGGGTGGGTTCCCCGACAGACATCTAGGACACGACTTCTGAAAATGGGTAGAAGATTGAATAATAATCAAGCATTAATATAGTGATAGACTTGCTGCGTTAGTGATATTCAAGTCTGCTCTAAGTTTAATCGAGTTTCAAGCAAGTTAGGGATTTAGTTTGCATTTCTTAATATATAAGGATTGCCAAATAAAAAAACGCGAAAACCAATCCCTAAAACCCAAACTTAGGCAATTATTTTAATAGCTGAATAAGGTTGACAGAGTAATATCAGCTAGGTCTTGAAGAGTTGGCTGGTTGGGCTGAATCTTCGCTGTAATTCGTAATCCCTGTAGGTTAACGAGCAGGTATCGAGCTAAGAGGTGAATTTCTCCGGAATGGGTTAACTCTCCGTTCTGACGCGATCGCCATAAAACGGCGGCAAACGTCTGTTCAATTTTCTCAAAAGAAGCCGCGACTTGTTGGGCGATATCAGGATCTTGAGATGCCAATTCAGCAGCGGTATTGACTAACAAACAGCCTTTGCGATCGCCGTCGTTCAAACTCCAGTCCACCACTGACTTAAAGAAATCGACTAAAGCGCCCCTAGACGCATCAGGCTGCTGGAGAGGGGCAAAATTATGAGCAATAACCGTGCGATCGTAATGCTCCAGACTCGCTTTAAACAAAGAATGCTTATCCCCAAAGGTATCATAAAGGCTACCTCGATGAATCCCCATCGCCTCAAGCAGAGTGCGAATCGAGGTCGCTTCATAGCCTTGTCGCCAAAAGGTTAGCGTGGCCTGGTTGAGGACATCGTGCCGCTTAAATTCCTTAGGTCGGGCCATCAGCTTAAGTAAGACATAAGAACACTTCCCATCTTATACCAAACGTTAGCCTAGCCCATTTGCCTCACCCATACCGCCAATCCGACCTAGCCAGCAGATTCCAAAATTTCGACCTGAGCATCGACTTGTTGTAAAACTTGAGTTAAGGCCGGCAGCACCTCTAAATGCTTCTGTGACAGACTGGGATAGCGTTGACAAGTCTGATGGATTTCTCCGAGTTTCTTTTGCAGAGTTTGAGCAGTCATCAAGGCTTCTTGGCTCAAATCAATCAATTTTTGTTGCTGATAGAACTTCAAGGCCGCACCACGCAACACTTGTAACGTGGCTTCTTCTCCCTCCTCGCCTCGCATCACCCGTAACCGTAACAAGACAGGGTTGGTTTCATAGGAGCGTTCTAACTCCACTTCCTTTTGCTGACGCACGGGCAACAACGGAAGGCCCATAAAGCGTTTTAACTCATTAATCACACCCTGAAACACCGTCAGCGGCAGAGCTTTTAAAACCGATTTAGGAACACCATCTTGACTCCAAAGAATCGTCCCTGATTCAGCTTCTCGGGCAAAATGTAAGCGTCCAATCCCCCCCATCAGGACTCGTGCTAACAATTCCTGAATCATTTGGGGGGGGGACAGGAGTGCTAACGCGGTCACAGGACCGGTTAAATGTCGGGGGGTTAAGTTGAGGGAGGGCCATGCTGGCGGCGGTTGGAACGCCGAGGGTTCACGGGCGTTGGTCTCTTGGCCCGGTTCAGTTGAACCCGCCTGATTGGTGTGATTGAGATAAGCCGTCAATAAGTCCTGATGGTCCTGATTGGCGATACTTTGGGGAACCAGAGAACAGTTGAGATAGCCCAATAAGGTTCGGAGGTATTCTAAGGCGGCTGTGTCATCAGGATTGACCATCCCGAGGTAAATCCGGCTTCCTTCCATGGACAGCGGAATCACCTGGTGGTACAAGCAAACCTCAAAGGGCAAAATCTTATCGATGGAGTGAAAAATCCAATCGGAGTTCATGGTGAGGGTTTTCAGCATAAATGGACGAGTTTGAGAAGAACCCAAACCTAACTACGATGCAACCCTGATGAATTCATGACAATCGAGACGTGACGGTCAACGAGAAACTGGCTAGATGCGTTGGTTGCTGCTGGCTCATTGATGGCCAGGGGAGTGTAAAGCTGAGGCGCGAGTAGTTTTATTTTAGTTGAAATTACAGAGATGCGATCGCCGATTACTCCGTAGAATTACGGATTTGTTGAGCGGCGAGGTAGAGTTTCCCCCATTCACTGGTGATCTGACTGCGTTTCAGGTTCAGATGTTGAGCGATCGCCTCAGGAGATTCCCCGGCCTTGAGGCGATCGAGGATGTCTTGCTGTCGAGCATCCAGGCTGTGATAATACTGCTCCCACTGGCTACTCGTGAGTCCGAGTTGATGGTCTTGTAAGGAGGTTTTGAGCCAATTGGCCACCAGTTCCGGGGAATGTTTGAGACTAAAGACGCGAATGGCGTGATAGCCGACCTTTTCCCGTAAACGGTAGAGCTGTTTGATGGGGACATCAAGATAATCGGCGATCGCCTCTTGACTGTATCCTTGCAGATAGAGTCCCAACCATTGGGCCGCCAGAGGACTCACTTGATCTTCGAGATATTGAGCAAATTCGCGGGCGACAATGTCTCGGAGGGTTTGCTGTTCCTCCCAAGCGCGATCGCGGTCATAATGGTCTAAGGTTTGAGTATCGAGGAGATTCACCCGCTCTTGACGATGATTGGGAGCAATTTCGACAGACACCAGGCGCACCAGTTCCTGAGAGGGAACCTGAGTCAATCCCCCTCGTTGGCTACGTCGTAGATAGTTGACAAAGCGATACACCAATAGCGGCTGATTGCGAATCGGCCGTAGACAGTATTCCTCTAAGCTGGCGAGAACCAGGGCATTTTGCAGATGGCGATCGCCGCCACAGCGAGTAATGCGGCGCATTTCCCCTTGTAGATAGCGATCGCTGTTGAGCATTTCTTGCAAAACCTCCTGCACGACATCCACCACCGTCCGACGGCGATCGCGACTCAGGGAAACCCAAGTGCGGATTTTATGACGCAGCAGCACCAAACTCCCGAGACGGCGGATTAAATGGCGATAGGCGGACTCCGGTGACACCCCAAGATAGCGTTGACAGAGGATGCTATAACAAAACTCCATCGACTGTTCGAGGACTTGCTGATGAGAGGCCTCTAATTGGTCAAAGTCCTCCCCCTGGTCCCCCAACAGCCAGCACAAAATCGCCTCCCGTGTTTCCCGAGGGCGTTGTGGATGGTCTGCATTTAGTCGCGATCGCCACTGTTGGACGACCTTCTCCCATGTCCTCATAAACCGTCTCAGGGGGGACTTAGGACTCGTCTAGGGAATTTTAACAAAATCAGGCGATTGACCCCGATTCAGTGGACCCCGGCGTTGTTCGGGCAAACAACGCCGCAAAATCGCGAGTGGCCAGACCGTCAGGATTTGAAATCACATCAAAAGCCGTATTGCGAGCCGTCGGTTCCCGCAGGGCCTGAACCACCAATTCAGCCACATCAGCGCGAGGAATAGACGGTTTAACTCCCTCTGGGGGCTGGTTCAACAACTCATCGTTATCGCCAACCAATAACTCGCGATCGCCGCCGGGTTCATCCAACAGCCCCCCGGCCCGGATAATCGTATAGGTCAATCCCGAGTCCATCAGATACTGTTCAGCCTTGCGTTTCCAAACCAAAATCTTGCCATTCCCGATGCGATTGAGAAAATGATTCTCATCAGTTCCCCCCATCGAACCCACCAAAACCACCTGTTGCACGCCAACAGCCTGAGCAACGTCAATCTGATTGACTTGGCCCTGATAGTCTACAATTTCCGGTTCAGATCCCGGCGCAAACCCCATCTGGGGTCGTTCTCCCGGTTCCGACGGCGGCGCGATCACCTGGGGAACCGCACTGGTGAGAATCACCAATCCTTGACAGCCGTCCATGGCGGTTTGCAGACTCTGGCGATCGCAGATATCGCCAAATACCAGTCCTTCCGTCGATCCGAACCGCTCCTGAGCCTTTTCGGGCGAACGAGCCAAACCGACGCCAGCAAACTCCTGAGACTGTTGCAATTTCTCAAACACGAGTGATCCGGTTCGCCCCGTTGCACCCGTTACTAAAACCCGTTTCATGGTTACGTATCTCCTTTCGTTTGTCCCAACAAATTTGTCTAAGTCCTACAACCAGGGGCGACTCGCTTGCTCTAAGCGCGTCCAATCCTCCGGCGAGAGAGTCCACCCCAAGGCCCCGGCGTTTTGTTGAGCTTGTTGGCCATTTTTGGCTCCGGGGATGGGAATCACGCCTCCTTGAGCCATGAGCCAATTGAGAGCCACCTGGGCCGGGGTTTTATCATACCGTTGTCCTAACTCACGCAATATCCCTAATAGGGGTTCAATGCGTTGTAAGCCTTTAGCACTGAATTTCGGGTCCATTTTGCGCCCGCCGCCGGGGTTGCTGGCGTTTGAGGTATATTTGCCGGTGAGCAAGCCTTGAGCGAGGGGACTATAGGCCAAAAGAACCACTCCTAAGTCTTTGGCGGTGTCGAGAATCCCTTGGGTTTCGATCGCCCGAGATAGTAAGGAGTAACGCACTTGATTCACCGCCAGGGGAACCCCGCGACGGGCCAGAATCTGCTGTGCTTGCGTCATCTCGTCGGCGGAATAGTTGCTGACTCCAATCGCTTGAATCCGTCCCCGTTCGACTTCATCGGCTAGGGCGTTGAGTAGGGTTTCCTGGGACATGAAGCAGGTGAAGGGCCAATGGACTTGGTAGAGGGGAATACAATCGAGTTGTAGGCGCTCTAAGCTGGCGCTGACGGCATCATAGACGGAGGATTTGAAGATGCGCCAGGGGAGTGGCCCGTATTTGGTGGCGATTTGCACGGGGGTCTCGCACTGTTGGCTGAATTTTCCTAGGAGTCGTTCTGATTCGCCCTGTCCATAGACTTCAGCGGTATCAAAGAAGGTGACTCCAGCGGCGATCGCCGCTTCAAAGGCTTCCCGCACTTGGGTTTCACCGTACTCGCTACCATATTGCCAGAAGAAGCGATCGCCCCAGGCCCAGGCCCCAATGCCCAGGGGACGGACTTGGAGGCCGCGATCGCCTAAGTTCACTGTTTCGTCGATCTGTTCTAGCATCTGTTGCCAATCCTCTTTATTCAGGACTTTATCATAATTTCCTGGGGGGGTTCGATCTTCTGATGAGTTATCTTTGATTCTGGGCGCTGAGTAACCTGGGGAGTTGGTCAGCGTCTTGCGCCTAAATGCTGACGGGGAATTAACCATTTCCCAAAATTAGCATATAAAGCTGGAATGACCAACAAGGTTAAGGCCGTTGAGGTAAACAATCCTCCTAAAACCACAATCGCAAGAGGCTGAAGAATTTCATTACCCGCTCCACTGGCGATCGCCAACGGGAGCATCCCCAATGCCGAGGTTAATGCGGTCATTAAGATAGGATTTAAACGCTCAAGAGAACCTTGAGTAATCACATCTTTTAACACCATCCCTTGAGCAAATTTCTGATTGTAATTATCCACCAACAGCAACCCATTACGAACCGCAACACCAAATAGCGTAATAAAACCAATTAGCGACGCAATTGAGATAACTCCTCCGGTTAAGAGAATCGAGATAATCCCACCGACTAACGCCAAGGGAAGGTTAAGCATAATCGCCACCGTTGCGGGCAAAGACTTGACCGAAAAAAACATCAAAATTGTAATTACAATTGCCGCAATCAAGCTATATAACACCAGATTTCCGGTTGCCTTTTGCTCAGCTTCAAACTGTCCTCCATATTGAATAAAATACCCCTGGGGTAACTCAACAGAGTCACGAATTGCCGCTTGAATATCATAGACAACGCTCCCTAAGTCGCGCTGATAAACATTCGCAGACACCACAATTAAACGAGATACATTTTCTCGATTGACCACATTCGCACCCAGACCATAGTCAACGCGAGCGACATCACCTAGAGAAATCATGTCTCCGGTGGGAGTCGATAGAGGAATTTCCCCAATAGCATCTAAATTATTACGGGCAGATTCTGGTAAACGAACCACAATATCAATCAGTTGTTGATTCTCAGGAATTTGCGAGACCACTTGACCATTAAGCGCCGTTTGCACGACCTCAGAAATTGCAGCCATAGTCAACCCATACCTCGCCGCCGCCTCGCGGTCATAATGGATTTGAACTTGGCGAATCGGTAATTGCGGTTCTAATTGTAAATCCACCACGCCGGAAATGGGTTTTATCGCATCTCGTACCTGTTCCCCCACTTGGCGCAACTGCTCTAAATCGGGTCCAAAAATCTTGACGGCGATCGCACTTCTAACCCCCGACAACACTTCATCCATACGATGAGAAATAAAACCGCCAATATTGGGCGCAACTCCCGGCAATTGCAGGAATTTTTCCCGTAATTGCTGAACACTCGCCTCCCGATTTTCCAGAGCAACATCACTCAATTCAACATCCACATGAGCCATACTGACTCCAGCGCCATCAGCATCCCCCGGAGCGCGTCCAGCACGAACTTGCACCCAGTCATAAAGGGGATTATCGTCTAGGGAACGCGCCAGCGCCATCCCCGCTCGATTGGTCATCTCCAAAGAGACACCGGGGAATAAAACCATGGAGTTGACCATCGATTTTTCCTGAAATTCCGGCAGAAAAACTCGTCCCAAGGATGGAATAACGGCTATTGTTGCCACCAAAGACGCTAAGGCTAATCCTAAAATGAATTGGGGCGTTCTCAGAGAAAAATTGAGCAAAGGGCGATACAAACGTTCTGCACCCCGTGAAATAAATGTACCGTCTTGGGGGAGTCTATGCTGGGTTAATAAAATGGCACAGAGGGCAGGAGAAAGAGTCATCGCGACTAAAGTTGAGGCGCCAATCGAGAGCAAATACGCCAATCCCATTGGCGCAAAAATTCGCCCTTCTACCCCCGTTAAACTAAAAATTGGCGCAAAGACAACGATGATAATAACGGTTGAAAAAATAACCGCTAAACGAACAGAAACAGAGGTTTCATACACCACTTGAAACGGAGGTTTTGGGGTCTCTAGAACTTGATTCTGTCGCAAACCCCGATAGCAGTTTTCCATATCGACAATGGCATCATCGACGACGGAGCCAATCGCCACCACTAAGCCGCCCAAGGTCATTGTATTGATGCTTAACCCCACCGCTTTCATTAACATTAAGCCAATCAGCAAAGACAAGGGAATGGCACTTAACGTAATGATGGCCGTGCGCCAATTCATTAAAAAGAGCAACATAATCACTGAAACAATGATAATTCCTTGAATCAGAGAGCCACTGACGTTGTGAATGGCAGAATCAATAAAGTTTGACTGACGGAAGGTGCGTTGAACGTCCACATCAGCGGGAAAGGTAGCCTGTAATGAGTCCATCACCGCTTCCACAGCTTGGGTGACGGTGGGGGTGTCTACATCCGGTTGCTTGTTAATCATTAACACCACCGCTGGCTGTCCATTCAAGCTGGCGTCTCCTCGTTTGAGTGCAGCTGAGGTTTTGACCTCGGCGACATCTTGCAGCAAAATCGCTTCACCATCTTGAACTTTCACCACCGATTGCTGCAAGTCTTCGAGGCTGTTTACCTGTCCCAGACCTCGGATGAGTAACTCTTGACCGCCACCGACGAGAAACCCCCCTGGTGCGTTGGAATTAGCTTTCCTTGCTGCTTCAGTGACGTCGTTCAGGGAAACTTGACGCGATCGCAACTGTTCGGGATCAACCAACACCTGTTCTTGTCGTTCATCTCCCCCATAAATAGTCACCTGAGACACACCAGGAACCGAAAGAATCCGATTTTTCAGAGTAACGTCCACCAGACGGCGCAAATCCATCAGAGAGGTGTTTCCCTGACTATTCACCGTAAAAGCGTACTGCAAAATCGTCCCCAACGGTGAAACTAAAGGAGACATTTCTGGGGGATGAATCCCCTGGGGAAGTTGACTCATGACTTGTTGGAGTCGTTCCGTTACCGACTGTCGCGCTTGGTAAATATCAGCCTCTTGGTCAAAGACAACATGAACCATAGAGAGTCCCACTTTAGAGGACGAACGAACCAAGGTTACGCCGGGTAAGCCATTAACGGCACTTTCAATAGGAACGGTAATTTGAGCTTCGACTTCCTCCGGGGCCAAGCCAACAGCCTGAGTTTGGATATCCACTTGCGGCGGTGCAAAGGGAGGAAAAACATCTAAAGGCATTTGAGTGACACCCACGACACCCCAGATGGTGATGAGCATGGCTGCTATCACGATTAACCATCGTTGAGCAATGGAATTTTTGAGAGTCTGATTGAGAATTGTATTGAACATTAATCAACAATAATCCCCCCTTATTTGTCAGAAAAAATACGTTTCTGACGACGACTCTTTGTCCAGAAGAACACTCCACCGCCGATGATTAAAACGGCTCCTCCCACTGTGGCTAATGTCCCCACTGGGAAACCGTTGCTTGTGGGTTGCGCTAGAGTCTCTTCCGCATCCTCTTCTTGGGGGGTACTTTGAGTTTCAGCTTCAGTGTCGGCTTGAGTTTCAGCTTCAGTGTCGGCTTGAGTATCGGCTTGAGTATCGGCTTCATCAGTGGGAGTGGTGGCGGTGTCTGAACTCGTTACCGTGTCGGCTGTTTGGGTTTTCCGAGATTCAGCATAGAGGGATAAACTACCCTGAGTGACGAGTTGTTCGCCAATGGATAACCCTTCGGTGATTTCGACCAATTCCCCTTCCGTTGCGCCAAGTTCAACGGGAACGGGTTCATAGAAACTTTCATACTGTACGAAGGCTAACGGCTGGCCATCGTTATCCACTAAAGCCGTCATGGGAACCAGAACCCGAGACGTACCATCAGCTGCTGGGGTAATGGCGGTGACTTCAATCCCGAGGAGAGCGTCGGTATCTGTGTTGACGGGAACCCGGTCAATTCCGCCTTCAGCCTGAAATTCGTCCCCATGTCCAACATGAGCCAGGGTGAGGGTGGGTGCGCCGACGACTAGGCTGAGCGCGAATAGGGGGCCAATCATAGAGCCAATCATAGATGTTGTATTCATCAGCGTTCCTGCAAAGAAGATCGGTTTGTCTGGTAAAGCCGCTCTAGTTTGCCAAAGGGTAGATGAAATCCAGGTGAAATCCCCCCCCTTTTTCTGCCACGGTCTGCTAATCTCGATCGCAGTCGTCTGCTAGAGACATCAGATTGACGCTGTTTGGTCTCTCACCGCTCACCATGCGAATTCTGTTAGTTGAAGATGAAGTTGAATTAGGTTTGGCGATTAAGCAAGTCCTAGTCAACGAGAAATATGTGGTCGATTGGGTGGCGGATGGGATTCAGGCTTGGGATTGTTTAGAGAGTCAATGGACGGATTACACCGTTGCAATTATTGATTGGTTATTACCCGGATTATCGGGGTTAGCGTTATGTCAACGTATCCGCTCTCAGCGGAACCCTCTGCCGATTTTGATGTTAACGGCTCTCGGACAACCGGAACATCGAATTACGGGTTTAGATGCGGGGGCTGATGATTATTTAGTGAAGCCTTTTGTGATGGCGGAGTTATTGGCTCGATTACGCGCACTTCAGCGGCGATCGCCGACCCTTCAACCTCAAACCCTGACTGTTGGTGCGTTCTCTCTCGACTATGCCAATAATACGATCTGTCACCGATTCACCCAACCGCCACAAATGATTCCCTTAACGGTCAAAGAGTTTCAGATTTTTGCCTATTTAATGCAACATCCTGATCGAATTATTCCGGGGAGTAAACTTCGTTATCAACTTTGGGATTTAGACAACGAACCGATTAGTAATGTTGTCGCGGCACAGATGCGTTTATTACGGCGGAAATTAGCTCGTCATGGCTGCGGCTGTCCGATTGAAACTATCCGAGGCCAAGGCTATCGTTTTAATAGCACCTTGTTCATGGAGTCATGAATAGCTATCAACTGTTTCGCCGTAGCAGAATCCGTCTTGCGCTCTGGTACACTCTAGTTATGGGAGGAATTTTAGGGTTATCGGGGTTTGGGGTGTATCGCTCCCTAATTCAGTCGAATTGGACGGCGATGGAACGGGAAATGGAGTCGATTGCCGGTACACTTCATGATAGCTTAGAACCCATGCTCCCCCAATCGGGAGATCTCACGGGTATCCTACAACAAATTTTTCCCGACTTATGCCGACAAGGACAACCTTGTAACCATAATCCAACCTTAATTCAGCGCCATACGATTGGCATTAGCGATCGCAGTACCTATTATATCCGGGTGTTCAATTATCGCGGCGAACTTTTAGCGTTTTCCCCTAACCATCCCCTCCCCTTACCTCAAACGTTAAACCCGACCACTTGGCAAACTTTTCGCAGTTCCAGGGGGACACGCTACCATCAATTTACGACGATTCTTCATAGTGGTAAGCTGAACTCTCAAACCGCAGTACAGTCGAATTCCTCTTGGGGATATATCCAAATTGGTCGAACGTTGGCGACGTTTGATGCAGAAGTTAACCGCATCAGATGGATTTTAGGTCTTGGTTTTCCTCTGGCGTTAACGTTAGTTGCGGTTGCGGGTTGGTGGCTGTCGGGATTAGCGATGCAGCCGATTTACGAGTCTTATCGACAGCAACAACAGTTTACGGCTAATGCGGCTCATGAGCTTCGTTCTCCCCTGGCGACTCTTCTGGCTACGATTGAGGCGATTGTACGGGTTCCTCCCTCGAATCCTCAGCAAATGCAGACGATGCTACAAACTCTTGAACGACAGGGACGACGTTTAAGCCATTTGATTGCGGATTTACTGTTTTTAAGTACTTTGGAACATCAGTCTTCAAGCCAAGTGTTTGAACCCTGTTGTTTAAATGATTTAATTGATGATTTAACGGAGGAATATGCAGAATTTTCAACGTTGGCGGACATCAATTTAAGGCAAGAGGTTCCGGCTGAGGATATTTATGTGTTGGGTCATGAGTCTCAGCTTTATCGTTTAGTGTCAAATTTAATCGCGAATGCGATTCAATATACGCCTAAAGCGGGGGACGTTGTGGTCAGTTTAAGGGTCCGCGATCGCACCGCTTGGATGACAGTCCAAGATACAGGAATTGGCATTGATCCGGCTGAACAAACTCGGATTTTTGAGCGGTTTTATCGAGTCGATAGCGATCGCTCTCGACAAACTGGGGGGACGGGATTAGGTCTCGCGATGGCACAGGCGATCGCCTATCATCATCAGGGTTCTATTATGGTCAAAAGTGAACTGGGACAAGGGAGTTGTTTTATCCTGGAGTTACCTGGAGTCATCAAACCTAAGACGCGGCTTCCCTGAAATCCCAAAGAACTCCGCATCAGGAACCCAGCATCTCGATGTCTTGAATCCGGGATGATACTGGGAGTATGATTGTTTTTGTCTAGCGTTGTTCTTTGCGGACAAGTTGGCTGAAGGCCGCTAAGGTTTGGGAGTAGCGAAGGTCCGCGACATTTAAGAGGTTATTATGTCCCGCGCCTTCGACCCAGAACGACTGTTTGGGGTCATTCGCCGCCTCATAGAGGCGTTCCCCATGCCAGATGGGAATAATCTCATCTTCGGTTCCATGAATAATCAAGACAGGACTATAAACATCCGCCATTTTGTCGAGATTATTGAATTTATCAAAGGGAAATAGACGCGCTCGTGTCACTACCCGAAAGGCACTGACAAAACCACTCTCAACCGCCAAGGCGGCAACAGCTTCTCGGGAGGCTAAATCCACCGAGGGACCACTGCCGACGGAACGACCATAGACGAGAATATGACTCGGGGAGATGTTCAGAGTTTCGGTCAGGTAACGATAGGCGGCGTTAATATCCCGATAGCTGTTATATTCCGAAGGACTCCCCTGACTGGTTCCATAACCTTGATAATCGTAGGCGAACACCCCAAATCCAAAGCTTTGTAATTCTGCCAATCGTGGCAAGATCATGCCTAAATCCTCAGCGTTTCCATGACTATAAAGAATGGTATAGTCCGCTTCAGCTTGGGACAGGTAAACCGCTGAAATCTCCGTGGTTTCGTCCACCGGCAATTTAATGATTGCTTCGCTGTCACTATAGCTGGCTGGAGGAGGCAAAAAAATCGACCGCTCGGTGCCAAAGTAGGCATAGAGGCAGATGCAGAAGTAGATAAACAGAACAGAAGCAATCATGCGTTTGAGCGAAAATTCACCGATGAGATATCGTCGCATTTTTTATTTAAAGACGAATTAAAGACTAATTATGTCCTTGAATTACGTGTTTGATGCGCGTTAGTGCTTCGAGGTTAATAAAACCTCGATAATACCCACTTCGATTAGACATCCCTAAATAAACAGTGTGATTAGGTTTCGGAAGTCGAGAAAACCGAGGAGAGATATTAATATAAACCGAGGCACTTTTAACACCTAACGAAAACTGACAACTTTCTTGATAGGACTCGGTGACTAAACAATCGGCATGACCACTACTATGTTGGTTAATCCAACGCATTCCATCGTCGAGGCTGTCCACCCGTTTAAAGGCAATGGTTTTGGTTAAATAGGCTTGTCGCCACTCGTCGGGTTCTGCTAGTTCTAGGTCAGGAAATTCCCCGACCAGCGTTTCATCGCCGCGAATTTGAAAGCCTTTATCCTGCAATCCATTCCAGAGACTGAGCAACGATGAGGGTTTTTGTTCGGGGTGAATCAGGACTTTTTCGATCGCATTGACTGGATCCGGTTCACTTTGATGACTATCCCAAATCATCGAGCGAACCAGGTCAAGACTACCGCTAGGCGACCAATACAGGTAACAGTTACCGATCGCAGAACGCAGAACGGGAACGGTGGCTTTTTCCACAATCGGCTGCACTAAACTCTCGCGGCCATGGGGAATGATCAGACTCAAATACCGGTCTTGACTGACCAATTCGCGAACAGAGGTTCCCGTATCAGAGGGGAGGAGTTCGAGACAATGATCCGGGAGTTGGCTATCGGCGAGGGCCTCTTGCAAGACGTTCGCGATCGCGATATTGGAGTGACTGGCTTCGGTACTGCCTTTCAAGACGAGGCTATTCCCGGTTTTCAGACACATCCCCGCCGCAATGGCCGCCAGTTCTGGGAACGCTTCATAGATGAGGGCGATGGCCCCGAGGGGCATCAGTTGACAGTAGGTTTGAGCTTGTTCAACCTGGAAGGGAGCGTTAATCACCCGCCGAATGGGGTCTGGAAGCTCGCTTAAACAGTGCAGAATATTGATGGCCCCTTGGACTCGTTCCGGGGTCAATTTGAGCCAATCCAGGAGCAGTTCCGGGACGGCCATATCGCGACTGGCTTCTAAATCCAGGGTATTGGCTTCGAGGATATCGCTGGCGCGATCGCTCAAGGCCTGGGCCATTAACCGCAGGGCCTGCGATCGCTCGCTACTCAGAGTCTGTGACAACTCCAGGGAAGCTTGATGAGCGCGACGGACGGCCGCTAAAGGATTCTCGCTAGTCTCAATCTCAAATGAGTCGTTCGCCATGACGCTAACGTCGGTATGCCAACCAAACTAATACTGCGGGCAACACTGCTAAGAGTACCACTAAAATAATCCAAGGCAGAGTATTGGCCCCAACGGATAACCGTAGAGCAATGGGCAACCAGACAATGGCTAAGACTAACACGACCCCCACCGCTAGGGGAAAGTACATATCTTTAATCCCGGTTCTCGCTCGTTTCCAGTGAGTTCCCGTCCAACGCCACATCTGTTTATAGGGATAGTGGGTGGAGAGTTGCTCAATTGAGAAGCCGCTGTCATCAACCACAAAAATTTGCTGACAGCGATCGCATCCCAAGGCCTCCGTCAAGGTAATTGGCTTCAAATGGCCGGGACGGCGACAGGGACACGGGTACTCGCGATCGAGTTCGATTTTCTCTCCTTTGGGGGGATACACCAATTTAAAAACCCTCAACCAGTGCTTGTTTACAGGGTTGGTGCTGAGTCGAGATTCAGGCAAAACTCAGCGCCTCAGATTTGGCAAAACTCACACGGGACAATGACCTCAGAAGTTGATCCCGCCGCCGCTCAATTCTAACAAAAACCCATGTCAAGTGATGATTACCATTCAGAATTAACCGTCCAATGGTTTTATCTCCACGGCTTGGCCTCAAGTCCCCAGTCTCGGAAAGCTCAACGACTGCGCGATCGCCTCAGGGAACAAGGACAAGTCCTACATCGGGTCGATCTCAACCTGGGCGGCTTTTCCCAGCTTACGGTCAGCCGCCAAATTCGCCAGGTTTCGGCGCTGATTTCCCCACATTCTAGGGTCGCCCTCATTGGCTCCAGTTTAGGGGGCTTAACGGCGGCCTGGGTCGCCCAGGAGAGCGCCCATGTCGAACGACTACTCCTGCTCGCTCCCGCCTTCGGCTTTCCCGATTGTTGGCTGACTCCCGCACAATTGCAGCATTGGCAAGACTCAGGGTATCGGGACATTTACCACTATGGCGAAGGGCGATCGCTCCCCCTGCATTATCACTTCGTCGAAGACGCACGCCGCTACCTACCCCAAGGCCTCACCCATCCCGTTCCCACCACCATCCTCCACGGAATCCATGACGAGATCATTCCCATCCAGGCCAGCCGCGACTACGCCGCCACCCGTCCCTGGGTTCACCTCATCGAGGTCGACAGCGATCACGCCCTAACCCACCTCGATCGCCACCTCTGGCCATCCCTCCTGAACCCTTAACAGCAACCAATCCCCCCTATTCCCTATTCCCAGTTCCGGTGTTCCCTATTCCCTCAACCATTCAACAACGCCTCAACAAACTCATAACTCGAAAAGGGGCGCAAATCTTCAATCCCTTCCCCCGCACCAATAAAGCGGATTGGTAAACCCAACTGTTTCACCACCGCCAGAGCGACACCGCCTTTAGCACTTCCATCGAGTTTTGTCAAGACCACGCCACTCAATTGAGCCGCTTCCGCAAAAACTTCCGCTTGACGTAAGCCATTTTGTCCCAACGTAGCATCGAGAACTAAGAGAGACTCAATTCGACAATCGGGGGCTTTTTTATCGATAATGCGGCGAATTTTGCTCAACTCTTCCATCAAGTTTTTCTTATTCTGGAGCCGGCCCGCCGTGTCAATCAGCAACAATTCCGTGTTTCGGGATGTTGCGGCGGCGATCGCGTCAAAGACGACGGCCGCTGGATCGGTATTTTTACCAGGGTTGGCGATGACGTCGGTATTACTACGTTGTCCCCAAATTTTGACTTGCTCAACGGCGGCGGCCCGGAAGGTGTCGGCGGCTGCAATCAGACAGCGATAGTCGGATTTTTGGGCCAGATGAGCGAGTTTACCGATGGTGGTGGTTTTTCCGGCACCATTGACTCCCGTCATTAGCCAAATGTTGAATTGGTCTTTCTCGGGGATGAAGTCCGGCTCGTAGCCATTTTGGTAGGGTTGGTCGAGCAAGTCCCGTAGAATTTGCTTGAGATAGGCGATCGCCTCGTCGGGGGGAAGACTCTCGGCTCGTAATTTCTCTTGTAGGGTTTCGATCACGAAATCCGTCGCCTCAATCCCAACGTCGGCTTGCAACAATAAGGCTTCGATTTCAAAGACCGCATCTTTATTCAGCGGCCCCTGACCCACGATCGCCTTTAATTGGTTAATCAGTCCTAGACGGGTTTTCCCTAACCCCTGACGCAGTTTTCTGAGCCAAGTAATCTCTTCGACGGAGATATCCTCGGGTTTACGTCCCTGAGCGGCCAGGACTTCTGCAGACCAGACAAAGTTTTCGTCGAAGCTGATGGCCGGTTCAGGTTCGGCTTCGGGTTCGTCTTCAACTGGGGTTTCGATCGCCTCGGCTTTTAACCGTTCGAGTCGTTCTTGACGCTCCTCGCTCGCTTTCATCCAAGCGGGAACCGTCTCAGCTTCAGGTTCTGGCTCAGGTTCTGGCTCAGCTTCCGGCTCAGGTTCTACGGGAGTTTCGGCAACTGGCTCAGCTTCCGGCTCAGCTTCCGGCTCAGCTTCCGGCTCAGCTTCCGGCTCAGCTTCCGGCTCAGGTTCTACCGGAGTTTCGGCAACTGGCTCAGGTTCCGGCTCAGGTTCAGGTTCCGTCTCAGGGGAGTCTGTTGTGATGGTCGTCCCCTGTTGCTGTTGAATATTCTGATACGCGGCTTTGGCCCAAGCGAGATAGTCCTCTTGGGGAGATGAGTCAGATGTCGGTTCAGACTCAGCCGTCTCCTCCTCGACAGGCTCAGAGACATCCTCGGACTCATCCGCCGTTGTCGCCTCTGGACTGGGGGGAGTTTGCTCGGGTTCGTCTTCTTGACTGCCGCTGCGATCGAATTTACGACGAAACCAGTTAAAAACCATAATGCGCGTATTAAAACTAGACGAGTTAAAGGGGTTAACCTATGCGATCATAAACTGGAGCGGGTTTCTGAGGCGATCGCATCATCAGATTGCCCGTTTGGCTCCTCTTCCGGGCGATCGCGCAGTTCCACCAGGCGGCGTAATACGCCATTGACAAAGCGATAGGCCTTCTCACTACTGTAGCGTTTGGTGAGTTCGACGGCTTCATTAATGGCAATCTGATCCGCCGTACCGACATAATAAAGTTCTGCGGCAGCTAAACGTAAGATATTCTGCTCAACATGGGGGAGTCGTTCGAGTTGCCAATCGACAATGGTGCGATCGAGGCGTTCATCAATCTCTTGGCGATGTTGCACCACCGCCAGCAACAGTTCCAAGGCGTAATCTCGAACTTCGGCTTGATTGGCCAACTGGACAAATTCCGGGAGTTCGATGGCCATTCCCAGGCGATCGATGGCGTGGCGAGTCAGTTCCATCGCCTCGCTCAGACTCGCTTTTGAGCTAGTGATATCACTGTCGCGGATCTCCTCATCCATGAGGCGATCGTAACCCCGCTTCAGTTCAGCCGCCGCCGTCTCCAGAGACTCATGAACCTCCAGCGTCATGGCCCGAACCGCCGCCACAATAAAATCATTCAGTTGATGTTGGCTGAGTTTACTAGAACGTTTAGGAAGTTGACTTAGACTCAACAAAGCCAATTCACGGGAGATGCTACGAGCTTGCATTTTAAGTTAAAACTGTCAGTTAAAAATGAATAAAGCGAAAAGGGAAACGTCAGACTCAATCCGGCACTGAACGCTGAGAACACCGTCACAGTTGAGACGGTTCAAGGATGAAGCCTCAACCCTGAACCGGGGGACTAATTCCCCTTACCCTTCAACGGTTTCGGCATCCTCTTCAATCACAGGGACGTTGGTCTCAATCTCCGACTTGTTTTTACGACGGGAGAGCAGTTGTTCTAGGGTCGGCCGTTGCGATTCAGCCAGTGCTTCCGGCGGTGCGGGACAGACAATTCCACCAGAAATTAGGATCTTAAACGCATCTTCAATCGAGAGATTAACGTTGATGGCCTCATGTTCGGGAATAATAGCGTACCATCCCGACGTCGGGTTGGGGGTCGTCGGGACAAACACACTCAGCATCGACTCCGACATATGGCTTTGAATGCTGCTGCTGATCGTTCCCGTCACGAAACCGATGGCCCAGATCCCCTTGCGGGGATATTCGATTAAAATGACCCGACGAAACTTGCTATTTGAGTCTTGTAGGAGTGTCTGTAAGAGTTGCTTTAAGGTTTTGTAAACCGATCCCGCCAGGGGAATCGCTTGGACTAGAGTTTCTCCAAAATCGAGTAGCCAGCGGCCAACGATATTTCGCGCCATCAAGCCAATCAAAAGAATCCCCAACAACGGAACAGTCAACCCCACCAGGAGATTTAACAGATTCACCAGAATTGGGTTGAGTCCATCAAAGGGATTAATTTGCTTAGGAATGCTGGTTAAAAAGTCAATCGTCCAGTTGGCAATGACCAAGGAAATCCAGATGGTGGTAGCCAACGGAATAATAACCAGCAATCCTGCGATTAAATCGTTTTTTAAATCTTGCCGTAAACGTTGCAGCACGGATACCTTACTCTCATCCAAAAGAGCGATAACTGAGTTGACGGACCTCATCCCCTAAACCGGCGTCAACCAGCGCCAGGGCTTACGGATCGCCGTTAAACGTGATGTCCTTATCTTAGAAGATGTGAAGAATTGTTGCAAAGGGGGCAGGACGGCCAACGGAGGTCGCGACTCGGGCGACTCGTTGAGGGGATCGCTAATCTCCCTAGTTCAAGGGTAACATCCATCGGATCGTCCCTAGGGACCCAACCCATCAAAAGGGGGTTTTGACGACTGAATTTTTTTCCGAAGAGGGTGGCTCAACGCCATCGCTGACTGGCTTGGGTCGAGGGGGGACATAACCTTGTTGTTTCAACTCACGGACTTTCAACAAGATTAGATATTCATAAAATGATTGTAAGGTACACCAAGCAACGCCGGCTTGTCCGTCGAGAAAACCACCGAGAAAGATGTACATATAGAGAAAACGCACCAGGGGACGCAGAGGAAGCCTCAGGGACAAGTCTTTCAAAGCTCGTCGCCGCTCGACTTCCGTGGCCCCCCAGAAGAGGTTGCGCCATTGAATTTTACCGTAGTGAAGTTGGCGCAGGGTTTCTTTGGCCTCATCGCTCGAATAGCGGTTATGCTTTTCAATCCAGCGGTTTAACCCTTTCCCACAGGTATAGTGGGGATAGGTTTCGTGTAAAAAGGAGGTCGGGCCATCACAGACTTCTCGTTCAGTATGGCCGTAATCATCAAACCAAACTCGATCCTTGCGGAATAAACGCAGTTGGTAGCGGGGGTATTGGGTGCTGTGGCGAATCCAACGCTCCATAAACATGACTCGTTCGGCCACATAATAGCCGATAACCTGGTCTTGCTGAGTCGCGGCCAGGCATTCGGCGAACAGTTCGGGAGTCATCCGCTCATCGGCTTCTAGGATATACACCCACTCATGGCGGGTGGGAATCGATCGCAGCATCCAAGTCCGCTGTTTCCCATGGCTTTCAAAGGCGTGTTGCTCGACACGAACCCCATAACTCTGAGCAATCTCGACGGTGCGATCGCCACTAAAAGAATCCACAACGATAATATCGTCTGATCCTTGAGCTGACTCAATACATTCAGCAATATCAATTTCTTCGTTGTAGGTCAGGATATAGATCGAAAACATAAACTCGGGGACAACAGCATAGAGTAAAAAAAAGGAAACCGAGACGGTGTCCCCTCGCCAATTGGCTCAAAAAGCCTAGAGGCTGGACACCGTATTGGTTTGAACAGACCCACCCCAATCTGAGAATCGTTTAACCTAGTTAGCCGATGGTGCTTGGCGTGTGGCCCGGCGGGGACGCATCATACCCTTGAGTCCAGTCCAGCCGATGAGAATGTAGCCAATGGCCAACAGCAGCGAGCTAGTCCCAATGCGGAACGCCGATTTCCACGCCGCCAGACGGGTCTGTCTTTCTAGTTCTAACTCTCGCTGGCGGATTTGTCCGCCGAGCTGTTCGGGAAGTTGTGCCGCCTGCTCGTCTAAAAAGCGATCGATCTCCTCAGGATTTTCCTGTGAGGCTTCCAACAAGGTTCGCAATTGCTCAGGAGTTTCCTGACTGTCCAAGAGTTCGTTCACCTGAGCCGGATTCTCTAAAAGGCCTCTCAATTGGTTTTCGAGTTGAGTGCGTTGTTGAGTGACTTGTTGTTGAAACTCCTCACTCCCTAACTGCATGTTTAACTCGGTTTCTGCTTGACGTGCTTGCTGCTGGATATCCTGTAGACGAGTGCTGCTTTGCATCCGCACATCGTTAAAGTGAATCGCTGTCACTAAAAGAAAGACCACACCGAGGACACTTGAGAGAATTAGCCCCCAGAAGCGCAAATCCTGCCATTTTTTACGAGGTAGAGCCGTCGCCGCACCGGAAGTATCCATCCAATATCCGGCAAAGGTTAGGGCAATCCCAATCATGGGGATGATACCGCGATCGACAATCGTTGAGGCGAACTGAAGTCGCCAAGGTAAGTCTAAGGGTTGATAGGGAGCCGGGATAATCAAGACGTCAACCAAGGCCGACAGAATCAACAATATGCCGACGACTTTCAGGCTTCGTGCTGCTAGAGATGATGGTTTACGGGAATTTGAAGTTTTCATGATATAGGTGGTCTTAAAGCGCTTCTTTTCTAAATTAGCCGATTAGACTGATTTTGCGTAAAATCCGTGACTCTGACTCATTTAAGCCGATGACTGAGTTACGTTTTATGAACTTTTCTTGATTTTGGAGCCGACCGACTATGGTTGTAGATCATCGCCCTCAAGTCCGCCAGGTGTTGCTGGTCACCTTGGCCCTGAATCTATTAGTGGTCATCATTAAGGGAAGTTTAGGATGGTGGACTGGCTCTCTGAGTTTAGTCGCCGATGCGCTCCATAGCACGACCGACAGTGCCAGTAATGTCCTAGGATTGGTGACGAGTCAGTTATCCTCTCCCAAACCCGATCGCGAACATCCCTATGGACATCAGAAGTTTGAAGCGATCGGTGCGTTGGGAATCGCAGCCTTTCTCGGGGCGGCATTTTTCGAGATTCTCAAGGGGGTGCTCGAGCGTTTGTTGTCCGATGAGAACCCCGTGACGATGTCTCCTGTGGTTCTCTGGCTCATGCTCTTTGTGTTGGGGGTTAACATCCTGGTCACCTACTATGAGCGACGAGTTGGGATCAAACTCGGCAGTAAAATTCTCATCGCCGATGCTCACCATACCATGAGTGATGTCTGGATTACGATCACGGTCATGCTCGGGTTGATTGGCGTTATGCTCGGGTATCCTCAATTGGATATTTGGCTGGCGGTTCCCGTGGCTGGGTTGGTGTTCCGTAGTGGTTGGGAGGTGTTGCGGGAGAATCTACCCTGGTTGATTGATGAGATGGCGATCGCCCCCGAAGCCATCCATAATCTAGTTATGGAGGTTCCTGGAGTCATCAATTGCCATGAGATTGCCTCACGGGGACTGATTGGTCGCCAGCTTTTTGTGGAAATGCACGTCGTCGTTGATGCTCAAGATTTGGCAACGGCTCATGGTATCACTGAAGATATTGAAGCGAAACTTGAAGATCGTTTTTCCCCCATTCGCCTCACGATTCATATGGAACCGCCGAACTATCAATCGGAGAAGATCAGTTACGGCGAGGACTCCGAGAATGGTAAAGATTGTTGATGGTTTGGGGTCTTCTGCGTTTAGGGTGATCAGGAGAATTTATGACAGATTACATCCGTTGCTGTAGGGGCGAAAAATTTTTCGCCCCTACTCCGCGAAAAATTTTCACCCCTACAATTTGGTATCCCATGCTATATCCAGAAAGACCCATGATTTGTTTTAGATGATGGATGATTAGCCGTTAATTCCTACATCAAATAATATGCCGAAAAAATCTGCCCTAAACCACCTCTGGGAGTCTGCAACGTCTAATTCTCAGGTCTTCGACCCCCATCGCCTGACTCATCTTCCCGACCCCGTACAACGCTACCTGAACCATAGCATCGCCCCAGGAACACCCCTGGCCACCGCCGTTCGCCTGCGGATGCACGGCCAGATCAAACTCAACACCTGGACTCCCTTCCAAGCTGAACAAGTTATCGCTTGGGATCAGGGCATGATTTGGAGTGCAACGGCCTGGATGAAGGGCATCTTACCCATTTTTGGGGCTGATTCACTCGTCAATGGCGGCGGACGCTTAGCGTGGAAACTCCTAGGACTGATTCCGGTGATGACGGCGGATGGAGAGGACATTACCCGCTCAATTATTGGACGAATGCAAGGCGAAAGCATTTGGCTTCCCTCGGTTTTAGCCAATGGCGATCGCCCCTGGACAGTCCTCAATGACCGGGAGATTGAAACCCCGATTCACCTATTGGGAGAAACCACGCGGTTACGATTACAGCTTAGTCCTCAAGGACAACTCGCACAAATGAGGTTTCAACGTTGGGGAAATCCTGATGATACGACCTATGGCGATCGCCTATTTTCCGGGGTCATGGAGGCAGAAACTGAGGTCAGTGGCTATCGAGTTCCGAGTCAGTTTTCCGTCGGTTGGGGACAAGTTGAGTCAGACAATCTCGACGAGACGGCCTTTTTTCAGGCGACCCTCGATCGCATCACCTACCGCTAAACCAACCGCCTCATTAGTCCAAGACACTCAACTCGCTCAACCCCGTTATCAACAAACCGTAACTCTCCACACCTTAAACGGCAAGTTTCCGCAAATAGGGAAACGACGCAGCCAAGAAAAATAAGCTTAACTGAGTAATCACAATACTCGGACCCGAGGGTAAATCAAAAAAGGCGGATAATACCATCCCTCCCACGGCACTGACCGCACCAATTATGGCAGAAATAACGATGTAATGGGAGAATTTACCCGTCATCAATTGTGCGGTACAAGCGGGAGTAACCACAAAGGCACTAATCAGCAAAACACCAATCGCCTTAATCGAAATCGCCACCACCAGGGCTAAGAGCGTTGTAAATATCATGCGATGGATTGAGACGGAAATTCCCCGAGCCATCGCCAACTCTTCATGGAGTGTCACTAACATTTGTGTTCGCAAAGTCAAGCCGATAAACACAATACAGACTCCGAGAAGAACAGAGCTAAACAGCAAATCTCCAGGACGGATTGCCAGGATATCTCCAAATAAGAGGTTGTTTAATCCTCCTTTATATTGACCCACAAAACTCAGGAGGATAATTGCCGACGCTAGAGACGAGGAATAGACGATATTTAATAAAGCATCAGTCCAGATTTTAGTTTTTTCTAATAAATACGATACGCCCAAAGCAAAGACAACCGCGAACGGCAATAAAACCAGAGTTGGATTAACCCCAAATAAAACCCCTAAACTAATCCCAAGTAGAGCGGAATGTCCTAAAGTATCACTAAAAAATGAGAGTTGTCGCAACACAGCAAAACTTCCCAAAAGCCCTCCAGTCGCCCCGGTGAGAACTCCTCCGATGAGGGCGCGGTGCATAAATGGAAGTTGGAATAAATCTGTGACACGAGCGATTTCAGCCGAAAAAGACATGGGAAATAATGGGAAATAATTAGAGGTTACGAATGGGAATGATGGTACGGCGATCGCTCGTTTCCGTAGGCGGCGACGAGGTTTTCCGGTGAAAGGGCGACGTCAGGAACTCCCTGACAGCGTAAGGTTCGGTTCAGACAGAGGACGCGATCGCAATGTCGCCGGACCATATCTAAATCATGGGAAACTTGCAAAATTGCCCAGCCTTGTTCTTGTTTCAACTGATAGAGAAGTTGATAAAACTCCGACTCACTTTGAATATCTAAACCCGCCGGTGCTTCATCTAAAATCAAGAGACTGCGGGGACGCACTAAACAATAAGCCAACAAAACTCGCTTCATCTCCCCACCCGAGAGACGGCTGATGGGTTGCGATCGCAAATGGGCCGCATCCACCCGTGCTAAGGCCTGGCGGACTTGGTGAAACCGCTGTCGTCCCCCCAGCCAAGGAAATCGGAGTCCAGGGGGGTCCCAACCCAGACCCACCAATTCCTCGACTGTAATCGGAATACGACGATCAAAGAGAAACTGTTGAGGAAGATAGGCCAGTTTCTCACGCACAGCAGAAGGGAGAGACCCCTGACGGCTCAACGCTTGTCCCAAGACAAAAATATCACCCGATTGTCTGGGTAAAATCCCTAATAATGCTTGAACCAGGGTACTTTTTCCCGCACCATTAGGACCCACAATCGCCGTGTCTGTTCCGGTTTCAAGGGAAAATGAGACATTCTGCACCGCTGCATAGGTCTCACGATAAACCGTTAAGTTTTCAACGGTCAGTACAGTATCACTCAAGCTTTCCCTCCGTTATCTTAGCTAGCATTAAACCAGTATTTTACCGCTAGATTGATGGTATCTGTTTGCGGTCTTTTGCAGTCTTTTAATGACTGACCCGGGCCAGCTCAGGTCTCTCAAGCTCCCACCAAGACTGAGCCGAACCCGCAAAGGCTGACTGGAGATTCGCCAAATTCTCACGCATCATCGTCAGATAGGCCTCAGGTTCCATATCCTCAGGACCGAAGGCCACTGCGACAGGACTAAAAATACTAACATTGATGTCTAAATCTCGGGCCAAAGCACTAAAGGTCTCTTGTCCGGCTTGAGGTTCAGCCAAAAGGGTTTTTAGATTGGTTTTGGCCACCTGTTCCGAGATTCGCTGTACATCTCCGGGAGATGGGTTGGATTCGGGGATATCCACCAAGAAATCGCTTTCTAAATTGTAGCTCTCGGCAAAGTAGGGGGCAAAGTCATGGAACACAATAAAGGTTTCTCCCCCATAAGGCTCTAAGGCGTTGCTAATGTCAGCATCGAGATCTCGTAACTGTTCAATATACGCCGCTGCATTGGCGGTGTATTCAGCCTCTCCCTCGGGATCATGGGTAATTAGACCATCGCGGATGTTTTCTACTTGTTGGATCGCTCGCTTGGGATCGAGCCAGATGTGGGGATTGTATTCTCCATGGTCATGTCCATGATCATGTCCATGAGCGTGGTCATCATCGTGGTCATGCTCATCGTGGTCATGCTCATCGTGGTCATCATCGTGGTCATCATCGTGGTCATGTTCGTGACCTTTGCTGTCCTGATTCGAGAGAACCGCGATTTCCTCACTGGTATCGATGATCAACAAATCGGGATTCTCAGCATTAGCGATGAGGCCATCGAGATAGAACTCCATCCCCAAGCCATTTTTCACCAATATATCCGCCTCGGCCAAGGTTTGAACTTCGGCGGGCCGAGCTTGATAGTCATGAGGATCAACGCCAAGGGGTAACAGTTGGGTAACCTCGGCCCGATCGCCGACAACGGCTTTAGTGAACTGAGTCATCGGTAGAAAGCTGGTGACCACTTGCAGTTCCTCGCTGTCGGCTTCCCCTTGAGGCGTTGCAGAGGTACTATCAGGGTCCGTAGCACAACTACTCAACCCGACTAGGGTAACAGAGGTGGCGATCGCCCACAGAGGACGACCCCAACGACGGGGTAAGTTCAGAAGCGTTGGTAGATAAGGAATAGACATAGCTGACGTTCTCGGTAATAGGATCGCAGATCGAGCTATTTTTGTGAATGATAATCATTATTGCAAACTTTGTGAGACTTTAGCAATCCCGCGAGAATCCTGCGTTTCTAATCTCCGATTGAAGCGCAGATGAATTGTGGCGGTAACGTGGCGGGTAAGCCGTTCGATCTGTTATCCTAGCATTAGCACAAAGCTAGCTATCTCTAATGAAAGTCGTCAAGCTGAGAATCTATCCCACGAAAGAGCAGGAAGTCGCCCTTGCGAAAGCCTTTGGCTGCTGCCGTTTTGTGTGGAACCGTTCTTTGCAACTGACGACGGAAGCCTACCGCCAAACCGGGAAAGGCATCTCGGGGATGGAACTCAAGAAAATGCTTCCCCAATGGAAGCGAGAGTTGGAATGGCTGGGAGACACCTATTCTCAGTGTTTGCAAAGTTCGGTATTAAACCTGTCGAGAGCGTTTATCAACTTCTTTGAAAGACGCGCTCGTTACCCACGCTTTAAAAGCAAGCACAGACGACAATCCCTTCAATACCCGCAAAACGTCAGACTCGAAGGCGATAAGTTGCATCTTCCCAAGATTGGAGAGGTGTACTGTCGGGTTCATCGCTGGTTTGAAGGGCAAATCAAAACTGTAACTATCAGTCGCAATCCTGATGGACGGTATCATGCTTCAATCTTTATCGACGATGGTTCGGAAAAACCCGAACCCAATGCTGACGGCAAAGCCATTGGCATCGATTTGGGGTTGAAGCACTTTGCCGTGACTTCTGACGGTGAAAAATACAACAATCCTCGTCACCTCAAGAAGCACGAGCGCAATCTCAGACGCAAACAGCGAAAACTGTCAAGGAAGCAACAAGGCTCGAACTCTCGCCAAAAAGCCAGACGGCTTGTGGCGCAGGTTCACAGCAAGATTGCCAACTCTCGAGCCGATTTTCTCCACAAGCTATCCCGCAAGATAGTCAACGAGAACCAAGTGATTGTGGTGGAAAATCTGGCCGTCAAGAACATGGTCAGGAATCACAGCCTTGCTAAGGCAATAAGTGATGTGGGTTGGGGTATGTTTTCGACCCTGCTCAAATACAAGGCTGAGGGAGAAGGGAAAGTCTATTTGGAAGTGGATCGATTTTTCCCCAGCACTCACCTTTGTTCGGCAACGTTGTTGCCGCTTCCCACGATGGGACTCGACGTGCGATCGTTTGAATGTCCGCAATGTGGGCAGATTCACGATCGAGACATCAATGCGGCAATTAATCTCAAAAACGAAGGCTTGCGGATCATGGCCTCGGGAACCGGGGCTTCTGCCAGTGGAGGGAATGTGAGACCAAAGGGAGGTCGAATTCGTTCGACACTTCCCGAGGCAATTCCCACTGAAGCTCGAAGCCACTCATCAATCGCCTCGCGATGATGAGTGGTAGTTCACATCCTCAAATCCTTAAATCCCGTTCTCTGAGGACATCTCCTAGAAAAATCCGGTTTTGGGGCGGCGTTGCTGCCAAATCAGCCAGTCTCCCGTATCTCCCAGAGCCGCCAAAGCCGTACCATCGGGGTTCCAGGCCAGAGCCGAAAAACCGCCCTCCGTTCCATCGAGGAGTTGCACCACCTCAACCGCATCTTGCCAAAGACAAATCGAGCCATCTTCCGAGGCCGAGGCCAGGAGTTGAGTGTGAGGTTGAAAGGCGATCGCACTAACGCGAGCATGATGCAGTTCCAACACTTGAGGATTCCAACCTTGGTCATCATCTTGATGTTTATCCCAGATGACAATCCCCTCACGACTGCTTGATGCTAACAGGGGTGCGTGTCCCAACCACAACTCGGACCAAGCCAAATCTCGCACCTTACCCGGAAAGCCTTGCATTTGCCAAGGATAGGGATTACCCATCGCCCAAACCACCAGAGTGCGATCCATATTCCCCGAGGCCAGATACTCCCCATTGCTAGACCAGGCGAGACAGAGACTAGCGGCGGGAATCTCATAGACTTGAGGATCATCATCCCAAGCCTGGCAACTCCAGACTTTAATCCCCTGATGGCCCCCCGTCGCTAACTGAGTGCCTTCGGGATGCCAAGCGAGATCCAACACCGAAGAGGCTTCAAACATCAGGGTGGTGACCACCTCCGCCGCCTCAGCATCCCAAACTTGGACATAAGGACCGACCCCAAAGGCCACCTCATTACGATGAGGATGCCAGGCCAGGTGTTCAACCCAGGCTCGGGCATTTTCCAAGCAAGTGATCAGTTGGGGAGACTCTCCCAGCCGCCAAATCATCACATCCCCGGCTTGTCCCCCAGCGGCCAGGAACTGTCCATCATGGGAGATCGATAGAGCATCAATAGACTGTCCATCGGGGTCTCGCAGCACCTGTTGCGGTCTGCCGTCGAGGGCAATGAGGACAATCTCTCCGGCGGCGGAGGCCATGGCCACTTGATGGCCATCGGGAGTCCAGGCCAGAGCCGTTCCATAGTCGCGCAACTGACCCCGACGTTCTTGTTTGAGGGGAGATTTCCTTAGACCAGACACGCGCGAAAATCCTCTCGTAACTGCGTTTCATCGAGATCGCGGCCGATGAAGACTAACTCATTTTTGCGGGTTTCCTGGGGCTTCCAGGGGCGATCGGGGGAACCATCGAAGAGCATATGCACCCCTTGAAAGACAAAGCGATCGTCTTCTCCATCCAGATTCAAAATACCTTTCATGCGAAAGATGTTCGGCCCCTGGGTTTGCAACAACTCACTCAGCCAAGCATTGAGTTTCTCAGCATCGACGGCCCCGGATTCCACTAGGGCGATCGATCCCACCGTCTCATCATGCTCGTGAGCATCTTCGTCGAGGAACTGGGGATCAACCTCCAGGGCTCGATTGAGATTAAAGGCCTTGACGCCGAGAATATCATTCATCTCAATGGCAGCATCTTGCGTGCGATAGACCTTGGCCATGATATTCATAGAACGGATGCGCGTTTCCAGGTCTTGTAACTCGGCTTCGCTGACTAAATCCGTCTTGTTGAGCAGAATCACATCGGCAAAGGCGATTTGTTCTTGAGCTTCATCGGCATCCCAGTGATCATGGATATGTTTGGCATCGACAACCGTGACCACCGCATCTAGGTTGAGCTGTTCCTGCATATCTTCATCAACGAAGAAGGTTTGAATCACTGGGGCGGGGTCCGCTAGTCCTGTGGTTTCAATCACTAAGTGGTCAAATTTATCGCGCCGCCGCATTAAATTACCAATGATGCGAATTAGGTCGCCTCTGACGGTGCAACAGATACAGCCGTTATTCATCTCAAAGATTTCTTCATCGGCATCAATCACCAATTGGTTATCGATACCTACCTCACCAAACTCATTGACAATCACGGCGACTTTTTTGCCATGTTCATAGGTGAGGATGCGGTTGAGAAGCGTGGTTTTTCCGGCTCCCAAATAGCCAGTCAGGACGGTCACGGGAACGGTGTTGAGCATGGGGGTATTGACCATAAATCTTGAGGCTGTGGCGAGTCGCGACTATTGTAAATGATAATTGTTTTCATTGTCGAGCCGTTCGAGATCCAGAGTCATCATCCAGAGTCATCATCCAGAGTTAACCCAAGCCTCTCGGGCCTGTTGCTGAACCTGTTGCCAGGGGCGTTGTTGTATACGGGCGATCGCCGCCACATCCTCATATTCCGGCTGAACATTGACCACCGCCCCACGTCCATCCGTGGCAATTTTGACGCGAACCGGTTGGCCGTCAACGGTGACCGTCTCAAGGCGACGATGGAGAATCGAACGCTGTTGTAGCCGTTGGCGAATGCCGAGAGTGGTGGTTTCTTGGAAAATCACCTGTTCACAGATCCCTTGTTTCTCGGGGGGACAAATCACCGTCAACAAGATTCCGGGGCGAAATTTCTTCATCTGAACCGGCTGAGTCAAGACATCCAAAGCACCCATCTCGAACAGGCGATCGCAGGTATAGCCAATCACCTGAGGCGTGGTGTCATCTAACTGAGTTTCCAAAACACAGACGCGATCCCCCCCCGCCAACCTCTCCTCGATTTCTCCCAACCACAGACGCAATAGATTCGGAATCGGCAACTCCTGAGTTCCCGCCCCCAATCCCGTGTGTTGAAGCCTCATCGCCGGAACCGAGCCAAACGACTCGGCCAACGTCACCATCAAAGCCGCTCCCGTGGGGGTGACTAACTCTCGCTGAATGCCATTGTCATACATCATCACCCCGCCCATTTCCAGCAGTTTCAGCACCGCCGGAACGGGAACCGGCAGCCGTCCATGAGCCGCTTTCACCGTACCGCCACCGCTAGGGAGAGCCGAACAAAAAATCTGGTCAACCTCAAACCAATCCAGGCCGATACAGGTTCCCACAATATCAACGATCGCATCCGTTGCCCCCACCTCATGAAAATGGACGCGATCGGGGCTAATTCCGTGAACAGCCCCCTCGGCCGCCGCCAAACGTCGAAACACCCTCAAACTCCAGTCCGTGGCACGCTGGCTCAAATTCGCGCCCTGAATCATCGTTTCAATCTCAGGCAAATGACGAGTGCCGTGATGGTGGTGATGATGCCCCTCAAACGTTGCCCCCTCAAACGTTGGCGGTTCTTGAGTGACCGTGGGTAACTCCACATGGAGCTTTAACCCCGCTTGACCGTTGCGATGGACTCGTTCAGCCCGCAACCCGAAAGCATCGGCCAGACCTAAACCGGCCAGTTGTTGTTCGAGATAGTCCAAAGGGAGGCCAGCATCGAGCAACGCCCCGAGACACATATCCCCAGCGATCCCCGTTGGACAATCAAAATAGGCAATGCGACGGCTCATCCTTAGCTCTGTTGCCCCCTTAACCCGGTGTGATAGCAAATCCAATGCGATTATAGGGTGGCAGGGCGCTCCAATGCACCCGATTGATCACCTTTCATTATTGCAACCCTATGGCAACCATTTACGAAGTTCATCCGGACACCCCGCAACCTCGACGAATAGAGGAAATTAAGGATGCCCTAGCTCAAGGGGCCGTGATGTTATATCCCACCGATACGGTTTACGCCATCGGTTGTGACATCAGCGTCAAGTCTGCGGTGCAACGAGTTCGTCAAATTAAACAACTGTCCAATGAAAAACCATTAACCTTTCTTTGCCCGTCTCTGTCGAACATTGCCAGTTATGCCCAAGTCACCGATCCGGCCTATCGAATTATGAAACGTCTTATCCCTGGGCCGTTTACCTTTCTGTTGCC
>NZ_JAWOCL010000079.1:0-30096 GCF_046483825.1 Sodalinema sp. | reverse complement strand
CCCTCTTCTAAAACCTGCAACGTTTGCTTGAATCAAATCGATAGTCTGTCACTAGATGTCAGAAATTGGACTTGTTCTCACTGTGGGACGAGTCATGATCGAGATCTCAATGCGGCTATCAACCTCAGAGAAGAGGGACTACGACTCTTGACGGGGCGTATAAACCCTGGAGGAAACCTCCAGGGACAGCCCCTCACCTGCGGGACGCGGGGCAAAGCCTATTGTCCAGATGTAAGACCCAACCGTAGAGGACGTAAGAAATCTACGGTTGGGCAATCTGTTGGGTAGGAAGCCGCTATTGTAATCTTTGATTCAATAGCGGTAGTTCACGCTGACTTCGAGACAGCGAAACCAGCCTAAAATCGAGATGAACCTAGCCGCCTATTTAAGAAATTCGCAGCAATTCCACATCAAAGATGAGGGTTGCATTGGGGGGAATCACACCACCTGCACCCCGTTCACCATAGCCGAGTTCCGGGGGAATAATGAGCTTCCAGCGATCGCCGACGTGCATCATTCCCACGCCTTCATCCCAGCCACGAATCACTTGGCCGACACCAATACGGAAACTAAAGGGACGATTGCGCTCACGGGAACTATCAAAGACGGTTCCATCTTCGAGCATCCCGGTATAGTGAACCATCGCCGTTTGGCCCGTTTGCGGCTGTGCGCCGTCACCGCTTTCGAGTTTTTCATACTTCAACCCGGATGCGGTGGTATAGACACCATTCTCATCAGCCACGGGTTCTGAGGTTTCAGTCTCCGCCGGTGCTTGTGCAAAGAGACTGGGGTTGTCGCTGCTGGGTTTGGCGGGTTTGGCCGCTGCGGCTTGCTCGGCTTGCTGTTCTTCGGCCTGCAGATTCGCCGCGAGAGCTGTTTGATTCTGTGCATTAATCAGGGTAAACAAAATCGCCACAGCACAGACCACGACAACGCTCAAACTAATTAAAATAGGTCGCAAGGTAGTCCTCCTTATATTACACTTGACTTGCCCAATGACTTGAATCCGATTGCATCAGGCAATCTTCTAGGTTAGCTTACCGCCAATTTTTATTTTCAAGATCGCGAACTTGTCGTTCCAGGCGATCGAGTCGTCCTCGCAACTCATCCATCTCTGCTTGACGGGGAACCCCCAAATCTTGCATGGCGTTGCGAAGTTGGCGATCGAGTTGTTTTTCGAGGTTGCCCTGTTCTGACTTAAACTGGGTCATAAAGTCGTCGATCATCGATTTAGCATCATCAGAATCGATTTTGCCTTCTTTAACCCAGCGATCGCTGACCTCTTTAATTTTCTCTGCAACGAGGGACGTGGTTCCCACGCCAATCATGAGCAGTTGGGTAAGTAGATTGTTATTATCCATCGAAATTTTAAGTGCAAAGGACGGATGCGCTCGAACCAATCGGTAGCTACCCTTGATCCTAGCGTGTTTAGGACGGCTATAGCTAATCGGCCCGAAGCCCCGCGCTTTTCCGTTGGCGAAGCCTGCCGGAGGCACAGGGGAGCTTCGGGATGAGAGCCAGGGGCGCTGGGGGGGTTCGTTGGCGAAGCCTGTCCAAAGGACTTAGCCCCCGAAGTGCCCGAATCAGGGGAATCCTGCTGTTCAATGTACCGCTTCAAAACTGACACCGTGACCCCTCCACAACTAGCGATGAAATACGACTCATTCCAGAGTACTGACCTCCAGTAGAACTTGTTCACGCGCTCTGCAAACTCAGCCCTCAGTCTGCGACTAGATACAGACTTCAAATTGTTGACGAACTTGGGCAGCGCCATCTGAGGGTAGTACTGAAACAGGATGTGGATGTGGTCGGCCTCGCCGTTGACCTCTATCAGTTTGCAATCCCATTTTTCACACAGGTCGCCAACGATTTCTGTCAGCCGCCCCAACATCTCGGCGGTGAACACCTTGCAGCGGTATTTTGTGGTCAGCACCAGGTGAGCCTTAAGGTCTGAAACCGAGCGCCCGCTTGAAACAAAGTCATCCTTCATTAATCAGTGTGCTTAAAATATACTACACTTAATTCTATGCGAACAGCCTACCAATACCGACTTCAACCAACCTACGAACAGCGATGTCAAATGAGTCGCTGGCTCGATATGTTGCGGCACCAGTACAACTGGCTGCTGGCAGATCGCTTCGATTGGTGGGAAATGAACCGTTGTCCAGTGAACGCTTGCCCACTGGTGGCAAGCATTGCCGAGCAACGGGAGCAGCCCGACTACTACGGCCAGAAGCGGTCATTGGTGCCGCTAAAGGGTGAGCGGCCTTGGTACAAAAAGATCCATTCCCAGGTTCTTCAAGACATGGTGAAGCGGGTCAACCTGGCCTTTAAGCGATTTATCAAGGGTGATAGCTCGGGCAAACATAGCGGGAAGCCCCGATTCAAAGGAAAGCACCGCTATCGCACGTTCACCTATCCCCAGGCAAGCCACGACTGGATTGACGTCAATCGAGTCAACCTGCCTAAGATTGGGGCGGTGAAGTTCATCCGCCATAGGCCATTGCCTGAAGGGTTTGCACTCAAGACAGCGGCAATCTCCCTCAAGGCCGATGGCTGGTACATCACGTTCTCCCTAGAGGATAAGTCGGTACCAGAAACCCCACTGCCTGAGGTTGTCCCGACAGAGGCCAACAGCCTGGGCGTAGATGCTGGATTGGAGTATTTCGTCGCTTGCTCAGACGGCACCACAAAGACGCCACCCAAGTTCTACCGCCACGCTGAAAAGAGGCTGGCTAAGCTTCAGGCAAAGCGGGAACTGAGGCCCAAGGGATCGAAGGCGCGGCGAAAGCTCAATGCCAAAATTGCCAAGCTGCATCAACGCATTGCGAGGCAGCGTAGGCAGTGGCATTTTGAAACCGCTCAAGAGCTAGTCGACAAGGCTGATGTCATCTTTGTCGAAGATTTGAAAGTTTCCAATATGGCCCGACGCAATAAGCCAAAACAGGGTGAGGATGGAACATTCCTCCCTAACGGGCAAGCGGCTAAGTCGGGACTGAATAAAAGTTTTGCTGATGCCGGGATAGCTGGGTTCCTGAACGAAATCCTTCCGTACAAAGCTGCAAAAGCTGGGCGGTTGGTTGTGAAGGTAAATCCCGCTGGCACGTCCCAACATTGTGCAATTTGCCTGAACCGAGTCCCGAAAGAGCTATCCGACCGCTGGCATAGCTGCCCCCATTGTGGAGCCTCTATGCCGCGAGACGTTAACTCTGGGGTACTCATCAAAAAAGTGGGCCTGGGGCATCGGCTCACTATAAAACGCGAAGGTCGAAAGACTGGAGAAGCCCGCCCTCTACGCGAAGCGTTAGGGTCGGGAGCATGTCACCGGTCTTGACGGAGGCTTTCAGGAACCGTGACGCCTGAGACGCCGGCCATGGCCCGTAAATTTTGACAGCGAACTAACTCTGTAAAGGATAACCCAGGTCGTCCTTCGAGTTCGACGACAGCCTTAATGGCCGAGACTAAGGCTTTAGTGGCTTCGACTTCATCATAGCCGCGACGTTGGGCCACGGCGATCGCCGCTTCATCGGCGGCCAGTTCCGAGGCGGTGGATTGGTTCTGTCGCCAAATCTGATTGAGGGCGATCGCCGTCAAACTTCCCGCTGCGACTATCCCCACTGCATCGGCTTGAGCCACCTCAACGGCCGTGGCCACAATCCCAGCTAATCCCAGTCCTTGATAGACATCTAGCTTAAACCAGCGAATCTCCAACTGCCAAGAGACGGTTCGTAACAGCAATAAATCCCGCTGAGGCTGGCTCAATTCTTGCCAATTGTCAAAATTAATCAAAATCAGGCGATCGCGCTTCCAAGGCACTGGAAACGGCGTGTCAATCACCTTAGACAAACTCGGTTGACTGACAATTTTGGCGAACATACGCCCGGAGGCGGGCATTAAATCAAGGAGGCGATGAGTCTCGATGGCTGGATTCATGAAAGGTTGCGAGATAGGAGGTTGCAAGAATCGTGATTGCAGGGTCAGCGGGAGCTTGCCACAATGGGGGATGGATTCCCTGTTTAGCTTATTCTCTCCTATGGATGCCTTTGCGCCAATTGCTCCCGACTGGACCCAACCGGCGGTTCACGCCTTTGACTTCCGCTGTCCTCAATGTGGAGCCAGTAGCCGTCAAGCCGAGAAAGTTTGGCTAAACCGACGTGCGCCCGTCTATACTGCCGACTATACCCGGAAATGGCAAGAGTTCTATCACTGCTCCTGTGGCTGTGTTTGGTGGGCCTGGAGTAGCGATCGCCCGCCGGAACCTGAAGCGGCGGAGTTTGTCAACGAGGCGACGCTCCCCGACGTTTCCCCAGACTCCCCCAACACTGAACAGGGTGATGAAAACGGCGACGAGTCGTAACTCATCGCCGTTGTGCCACCTATCACATTGTGAGGCAAATGTCAAGGGGTAATTTACCCCAATCCGGTTACTGGGTGGACACCAATTCCGGGAAACGCAGTTCCACGTTGTCCTTGGAGATAATCACCTGTCCATCATCGTCGAGGTCAATGATGGCGCGATCGCCGTCTTGGATTTCACCTGAGAGCATCTTCTCAGCCAAGACATCTTCGAGGAGGCGCATAATCGCCCGACGTAGGGGACGCGCACCGTAGGCGGGGTCATAGCCTTCATCAGCCAAACGGTTCTTGAAGGCTTCGGTGGCTTGCAGACGGATGTCTTTTTCCACCAGGCGATCGAAGACTCGTTTCAACTCGATATCGGCGATTTGCTTGATTTCTTCGCGGTTGAGTTGGCTAAAGACGATGATGTCATCCAAGCGGTTGAGGAACTCAGGCCGGAAGTACTGTTTCAGTTCTTCATTCACGAGGTTACGGATGCGGTTGTACTGAGCATCGGTTTCATCGCCAGCGATTTCAAAGCCGAGGCCACCGCCACCTTTCTCGATGACGCGAGAGCCGATGTTGGAGGTCATAATCAGCAAGGTGTTCTTGAAGTCCACCACGCGACCCTTGGAATCGGTTAAACGACCGTCTTCGAGGATTTGCAGCAACAGGTTAAAGACATCGGGGTGAGCCTTCTCAATCTCATCGAAGAGAATCACCGCATAAGGACGACGACGCACGGCTTCGGTGAGTTGTCCCCCTTCGTCATACCCGACAAATCCCGGAGGCGAACCAATCAGCTTCGACACCGTATGGCGTTCCATAAACTCGGACATATCGAGGCGAATCATGGACTCTTCAGCACCGAAGAAGTAAGCCGCCAAGGCTTTGGTGAGTTCGGTTTTACCGACCCCAGTCGGTCCGGAGAAGATGAAGCTGGCGATGGGACGATGGGGATTTTTCAGGCCCACCCGAGCGCGACGCACCGCACGGGATACAGCGCGAACGGCCTCTTCTTGACCAATCAGACGTTGGTGCAAGGTATCTTCGAGGTGTAGCAGTTTCTCGGACTCGGTCTCTTCGAGTTTCGTCACCGGAACCCCAGTCCAGCTTGAGACAATCTCGGCGATGTTTTCTTCGGTGACCATCGGCGCACCTTGGGGGGTTTGTTGGCGTTCGATGGAGAGTTGGTCGATTTTGGCGCGGGTTTCGAGTTCGAGATCGCGCAGTTGACTGGCTTTCTCAAAGTCCTGTTCGGTGACGGCGTTGTCTTTGTCTTTAATCACCTGAGCCAGTTCCCGTTTGAGTTCTCGGGAGGCGGGAGAGGCTTTGAAATGCTCAATATGCACCCGAGATCCGGCTTCATCGATCAGATCGATGGCTTTGTCGGGGAGGAAGCGATCGTTAATGTAGCGATCGGAGAGTTCGGCGGCGGCTTCTAAGGCTTCATCGGCGATGGTGAGCTGGTGATGTTGCTCGTAGCGATCGCGCAAGCCAAAGAGAATCTCGATGGTTTCCTGCACCGTCGGCTCCCCGACCATAATCGGCTGGAAACGCCGTTCTAGGGCAGCATCTCGCTCGATATGCTTACGGAACTCATCGAGGGTGGTGGCCCCGATACATTGCAGTTCGCCGCGAGCCAGAGCGGGTTTGAGGATATTCGCCGCATCGAGACCCCCTTCTAGAGCGCCTGCACCCACCAAGGTATGAATTTCATCAATCACGAGGACGACATTGGCGTTGCTGCGGACTTCTTCGATGATATTTTTGAGCCGTTCTTCAAACTCGCCCCGGAAGCGGGTTCCGGCCACGAGCATCCCCATATCAATGGCGATGACTTGTTTGTTTTCTAAGAGTTCAGGAACCGCATTGGTGACAATCCGTTGTGCTAAGCCTTCGGCGATGGCGGTTTTACCGATACCCGGTTCACCGACGAGGATGGGATTGTTTTTGGTGCGGCGGCCCAGGATTTGCACGAGACGCTCGGTTTCGCGATCGCGTCCCACCACGGGGTCTAGTTTTCCTTCGGCGGCCAGTTGCGTTAAGTTGGTGCCAAATTCTTCGAGGGTGGCCATCTTCCCGCTCTTACTCGACGGCTGTCCTCCTGGTGCAACGCCGGCCACTTCTCCGAGTTGTTTCATCACCTGAGTGCGAATATCTCCGAGATCGACTCCCAGATTATGCAGCACCGTCGCCGCAACCCCTTCTTCATCCCGAGTTAGCCCTAACAGGATATGTTCGGGGGCGATATAGTTATGACCGAGTTGCCGAGCTTCTTCGACGGCATATTCAAACACCCGTTTAGCTTTCGGGGTGAAGGGGATTTCGGCGGATGTGAAGCCGGAACCGCGACCAATGAGTTGTTCAACTTCTCGGCGCGCACCGTCACGGGTGACGCTAAACTTACTCAGGACATTGGCGGCGATACTGCTTCCCTCACCAACGAGACCTAGCAAAATCTGCTCAGTCCCCACCATGTTGTGTTTGAGCCGGCGGGCTTCTTCTTGAGCCAACATGACGACTCGGATGGCTTTGTCTGTAAAATGTTCAAACATGAGCTTTTGTGTCAAATCGATGTATAAGGGGCAGGGGGAAGGACAACCGTATCTTTAGGTTAAAGGGTTGGGCCGTAGAATGCCGGTTTCTGGATGTCAGTTTTCTGGATGTCAGTTCAGGGGCTGAAACCCGATGGCAGCAATTATGAACTTTTGTATACCTCATTAATATAATCTATCTCTCAGAATCGATGGCGACAGTGAGGAGAGCCGAAACAGAATAGGTAGGATAGCCGTCGTCTTGAGGCGGGTCTAGAACGGGACTTTAGGCAGAGCTGGCCCAAGGCTAAGGTATCTCTAGCGTATTACAAAGTTGGCCAGGGATGCAAACGCTTGTGCCAGTCGTCTCGGGGCGATCGCCGCTGGGGACTGAGCCGGTGAGGTTCTCTAATCATGGGAATTATGGCGTTTGTCGTTACGCTGGGTGGGGATGGTTAATGAGCATTTCTTGACCTGAGACCGTCACGGGAGGTCGAGGTATACTTCGAGAGCAGGGTTGACCCTCGGCCATGGCCGGGATTAGGCACTAGGGGAAGAGGCAATGATGAATCACACAGGACTGTCACGGTTTGCCGTTGGAGTCATGGTCGCGTTAGGGGTTTGTGGGGTCCTTAAGGTTGAGGCTACGGCCACCCCACCGCCTCGACTGGCTCAAGCCTTTGGCAGCACGGGGTTTGTCTTTCAAGAAGGGTTGCGTTTTCTCAATGAGAATCGCTTTGACCAGGCCGAAGCCGCATTCCGGGAGGTGGTGGAGTTTGACGGGGCTGATCATGAGGCTTGGAATAATCTAGGACGAGCGTTACAGGGCCAAGGTGAGGCAGCTGAAGCCATTGAGGCTTATGAGCGGGCGTTGGAGTTGCGCCCCCGCTATGCTGAGGCGTTGAATAATTTAGGGGTGGCCTATCGCTCTTTGGGACGGCTAGAGGCGGCCATTGAGGTGTATGAGCGGGCGATCGCCCTCCAGCCGGGGTTAGGGGCGGCGTATTACAATATCGGTCTGATTCGCTCGCGTCAGGGACGCTTACCCGAGGCGTTGAGCCGTTTTCAACAGTCCGTCACCGCCGCGCCTCAATTCGCCCCCGGTCATTATGCCCTTGCTGAAACGCTACTCCGCCTTAATCGCCCCGAGGAGGCGTTGGTTCCCCTACAACGGACTCTTGACCTCGATCCCGAGTTTGAGGGGGCTTATGGAGCCATGGGGGAGACGCTAATGCGTTTAGGACGGACTCGGGAAGCGTTAGTTTTTCTGGAACAGGCGGGTGAACGCACTGGCGATAATGCTCGGGTCAGATATTATCAAGGGTTTGCCCGACTAGAGACGGGGGATGCGGCGGGAGCGTTGCCGTTGTTGGAGGAGGCGATCGCCCTCAATCCTGACTCAGCCGATGCTTTTCGCAGTTTAGGAGATGCCTATTTAGCTCTGGGTCAGGAACGGGAGGCTCTGGAGATGTTTTTACGGGCCATTGACTTATATCAGGCCCAGTCTCGCCCCTCGTCGCGGGAGTTGGCCCGAGCCTATTTTGGGGTGGGTAATGTTTATGCGACTCGTGAGTTTAAGTTTCCCGAGGCCATTCGTGCCTTTCAAAATGCCCTCAATGCCGACCCTAATTTTGGTTTAGCTCATGCTCGCATGGGGGACTTACTCGCCCAACGACAACAGTATGAACGGGCTAATGTTTCCTACCAAGCCGCCTTGGCCTTAGAGCCGAATTCCCCTGAGATTTATAACGGTTTGGGTGAGTTGTTGTTTGCGATGGGTTATGTGGACCGGGCTGTGGCGGCTTGGCGACAGGCGATCGCGATCGATCCCGGCTACGGAGAAGCTCTCACCAACTTAGGAAATGCTCTTGGGAGTGGCCGTCGAGTTCCTTAACAACAAAACTTGATGAAGTTCCCGAAACTCAATGAGTTTGGGTCTTCTGGGTTTAGGGTGATCAGGAGAATTTATGGCAGATTACATCCGTTGCTGTAGGGGCATAACCCACCCCTACCCCTCCCAGGAGGGGATTTTTCGCCCTACAATTTGGTATACCATGCAACAAATTCCACCCTAGATCCAGAAGACCCATGAGTTTTGAGAGAATCTCCGGTTCCCCACTGTCGTTTGGTAAATAAAAGACAAGATTAGAGAAAACAATCACAATTGTTCGAGTAAACTTTCTTAAAGAACTCCTGACCAATCCAAAATACCTGGCTAGCATTGTGGGTGAACATTGTCACACAATCGACTGGCAGGAGAGTAATGGATGTCACATTAATTAAAGAGTTTGAAGGCTGTGAGCTAAAGGCTTACGAGGATGTGGTTGGCGTTCCGACAATTGGCTATGGATGCACCTTTTACCGAGATGGATCTAAGGTCAAAGAGGAAGATAAACTCAACAGTGAAGCCGAAGCAGAACAATTACTGCTCCATCTAATTGAACAGGATTTTCTACCCAGTCTGCGTCAAATTCCCACCTGGGAGCAGATGAATCCCCATCAGCAAGCCGCCGTTTTATCCTTTGCTTATAACTTAGGAGCGCGTTTCTTTGCTAACCCTGGATTTGAGTCGATGACTCGACTCTTGCAAACTCCCAATCAATGGAGTGATACCGCAGAAGTCCAGCGAGTTTTTGGCTTGTATGTTAAAGCCGGTGGTAAAGTCTTTCAGGGGTTAGTTAACCGACGCAACGCCGAAGCTAATTTATTTTGCAAAGACAGTCCTAAAGGTCAAGTTTTGACAACTTTTTCTCAAGTCTCAACCCGTCAAACTATTACAGCATTAGGTCAGCACCCCGCACTGAAGTGACGGGGCTTCATGCCTCTAGCTTTGGTTAGCTGACCAGCCTAAGCCTTAACTGGCTACGTTTTTGAGGTCATGACACCTACAAATGCTTTCCAGTTTGTGGCTCTGTCGTTAACGGTTAAACAGTTGAAGCTGGGATGTAGACAGTGCCGTTAGCTCAACAAGCCTTGAAAACATTGGCGAGGAAACCATTACCCGTTCTACGGAGATTTCAATGTCCAACTTTGTGTTTGTTTTAGACACTAATAAGCAAATGCTCAATCCGGTACATCCGGGAGAGGCTCGGTGTTTGCTAAGTCAGGGAAAGGCTGCGGTGTTCCGCCGATATCCTTTCACCATCATATTGAAACAGGAGGCAGAATCTGAAATTAAACCTCTACAGTTAAAGATTGATCCAGGCTCGAAGACCACTGGGCTAGCCATTCTAAATGGTTCAAGGGTCGTTTGGGCGGCAGAGCTTACCCACCGAGGGCAAGCCATCAAAAATGCTTTGCTAAGTCGTAGCCAACTGCGGAGGGGGAGGCGCAATCGCAAAACCCGCTATCGTGCGCCTCGGTTTCTCAACCGCACCCGTGCTGAAGGATGGTTAGCGCCTTCTCTAATGCATCGGGTCAAAACTACCCTGACATGGGTTAATCGGCTATGCCGTTATGCTCCCGTTGCGGGTATCTCACAAGAGTTAGTCCGGTTTGATACTCAGGTAATTCAGAACCCTGAGATTAGCGGCACTGAATACCAGCAGGGTACTTTGGCAGGCTATGAGGTCAGGGAATACCTGCTAGAGAAGTGGGGACGCAAGTGCGCCTACTGCAAGGCGAAAAACACACCGTTGCAGATAGAGCATATTCAACCTCGCTCGAAAGGCGGTTCTGATCGGGTGTCTAACCTGACGCTAGCTTGCGAACCGTGCAACAAGGCAAAGAGTAATCTGCCTGTCCAAGAGTTTTTATCAGGCAAGTCTGACCGACTGAAGCGCATTTTGGCACAGGCAAAAGCACCACTTAAGGACGCGGCTGCGGTCAACTCTACCCGATGGGCGTTATTCAATGCACTAAAAGAAACAGGTCTACCTGTTAGCACTGGCTCAGGGGGGCAAACCAAATACAACCGAACTCGGCTCAATCTGCCTAAAACTCATTGGCTGGATGCTGCCTGTGTGGGAATGGTCAATCGGCTAGAAATTCTCACGACTCAGCCTTTGTTGATTAAAGCAACTGGGCATGGGACACGTAAGATGTGCGGCACTAATAAATATGGGTTTCCCTTTCGCCATCGGTCAAGAGTACAGATACACAAGGGTTTCCAGACTGGTGACATCATTGTTGCAAATGTCACGGCGCTCAAGAAGATTGGCTCCTACTTAGGACGAGTTCTTTGCCGTGCCTCTGGCAGCTTCGACATAGCAACCAAGATTGGTAAGGTGGCTGGGATCAGCCACAAATACTGTCAATCAATTCATAAGAGGGACGGTTATGCCTATGCACTCTGAAGGTTGCGGGCGGCTAAAGCCGCTTGAGTCGGTTTTCCTCCCCGCTCTGAAGAGACGGGGCTTCTAACCATCCCAGGAGCTTTTACGTGAGGGTTTTGGGTCAATTATTTAGGCGAATTATTCCGCCGCAAAGTTCGCCGGATCTTGGTCGCGGCGATGTCGGACGGGAATTTTTGGACCTTGAGCCGGTCCCACCAAAGCGGCGGTGGCTTCCAAGGATTGACGCAGCCGCTTCGCTGCATAAATCGACATATCGCGGGGGACACTAATGCGATCGCGCAGATAGCGTAACCCCACCTCACTCCCCGCTGGCGGTGGACAATCTTCCCCAACCATCAAATTCGTCAACGCACAACGCAGGGCCGTCTCAAACAGCTCATCTGGGGCGGGATTGACGCGAATCAGGTTCCGGCGATGTTTCAGCACTCGCCGCAAGGCCTCAGAATAAGAGTTTTGCGGTTCTGGATAGGTGGCATCGGGAAGCTCAAACCAGGAACCGCGATCGACGCGAATTTGATTCAGTTCTGTTTGTGAGTTATTATTCGCCCAACAGCCCCCCATTTGGGGCGGTAAATCATGGACATGGGTATGGAAATCGCTCTGAGTTCCCCGATAGGTTGAACGGCTTTCTAGGCCATCAAACCAGTCCGAGAGGCGAGGATTTTCTTCCCGCAACGAATAGCCTTTGTAGTAAAACAGACTGGCATTCATCCGTTCCACATAGGGCGTAAAGACCACATCAGCGGTACTAAATTCCGGCAAAAAGTAGGGGCCAGGTGTTGCAGCCAGAGCCGCTTCTACCTCCTGAACCACCTCGATAAACTGTTCACGGGCGTTACGTTCCTGACGCTCCGATAAACTGGGGCGACAGAGCCACATACACCAGGCGCGAAATAGCACTCGTTCTAATTGTCGTAGGGGTAAAACCTGGCGATCGCGCATCGAAAACCCTAGCGGGCCAAATTCCTCTTCTAACGCGAGTAAAATATCATCACTTTCCGTAATCAACTGACCCTTAAGTTCCACCGCTGGCAGCATCCCCGAGGGGACTTTTTGCTTATACCAACGTTCTTTCTGGCCATAACAGAACATGGTCACTTTTTCGATGCGGTAGGGGATTTGTTTCTCTTCCAACCACAACCAAACTTTTTGACAATAGGGACACCAAGCATGATGATCCCGATAGAGGGTGACTTGTACCGCCGCTTCATCCTGGCCAAACAGTCGTAGTCGGGCCTGGGGGTTCGTGGGTCCGTTCACCAAATCGGGGGGAGTATCGGTGAAGTTTTCCAGTTCTGACCAGCTTAAGGGAGATGTGGACATCGGGAGTTCAGGCGCTTTTTTGGGCTAATCCTAACTTTAACACCTCTTTTACGGTTCTCAAATCCCCGTCTAAGAGGGCATCGACGGCCAGCCACAAGCCGGGAAAGACCTCGCTACGAAGGATTCCCTGGTCATCGGCGGCTAAAGGTTGGTAGGTTCCCTCATGCCAACGAAACCAATCGAGACGACGGTCATAGACTTGCCAGACGAGATATTCCTGGACTTCATTGCGGCGATAGACTTGCAATTTTTGCCGGAGGTCGTAGGAGGCACTACTGGCGGCGATTTCGACAATCAGTTCGGGAGATCCTTCGAGGTAGCCATCCTCTCCGAGATGGGAACGACCGCTCGTTTCCCATCTCAGTAAGGCATCGGGTTGAGGTTCGTTGTCGCGATCGAGTCTGAGAGTGGCATTATCGGCAACTTGCACACCGGGGACTTCGATAGCATAACTCCATAGCCAGCCGATGATGTGACCATGAGCGACAGCGTGACTGGCTCGTACTGGGGAACCCATATAAACAATCCCTTCTATGAGTTCAGCCTTTTTTAGATCCGGCATGGCTTCGTAACGACGCTCGAACTCTTGGCGTGTCAGGCGATCGCCATTTTCGAGGGGTAAGATTGTCGGCTGAGTGTACATCAGGCCCTCCCGGTTTTTAGCAACTGCCTTGATCGGCTAAAAGACTCTCAAGATACAATTCTATCGCTTCGCTTATGTTCGCCAATGCTTCCTCAAAATGATCGCCTTGGCTATGACAGCCTTTTAAGATGGGACAGAAGACATGATACCCACCGTCTTGCTCTTGTTCAAAAATAACGGTGTAATTGTATATAATTTTTTGGGGATTAGACATGGATTTTTTATTTCAATTGATGAGCTAGTGTTTTATCCAGCATGTACTCAGGATTGTCAGCCTTTCTCCTGTCAACCCAATCCGTGATACAATGTCTGACCGATTGCTTGAGCTTATCTTATCCTAACTCGATAGGACGTCGTCGCGAGAGATGACAGGAGGCAGAGCCTCCCGCTACACGTGACGAGGCTGGAGCCTCATCACGAGATATTAGAGATATTATTAAGACTCATAACGGATTCCGGCGGCTTCTAGGCGATCTAATGCCGTCTGGAGGCGATCGCACTCTGCAATCAAACTAACGCGCACATAGCCCTCACCGCCTTTCCCAAACGCATTTCCCGGCGTCACCACCACCCCCGTCTGTTGCAACACCGTTAGGGCAAAATCTGTTGACCCCATCCCAGGGGGACATTCCACCCATAAATACATGGTGGCTAAGGGTTTGCGGACCGTCCAGCCCAAACGCCCTAACCCCTCAATCAAGAAGTCGCGGCGGCTGCTGTAACGTTGCTGCACCTGTTCCAAATAGACTTCCGGCAACTGTAACGCCGTCTCCGCCGCACATTGCAACGCCGAGAAAATCCCATAATCCAAATTCGTCTTTAGGGTTCGCAAGCCTTGAATCACATGGCGGTTCCCCACCACAAAGCCCACGCGCCAACCGGCCATATTATAGGTCTTCGAGAGGGTGTGGAACTCCACGCCAATCTCCTTGGCCCCCTCAATCTCCAATAAACTCGTTGGCTGATAGCCGTCAAACGCTAACTCGGCGTAACATAAGTCATGAACCAACAAAATTGAGTGACGGCGGGCAAAGGCCACAATCTCCTCAAAAAACTCCCTCGGTGCCGTTGCCCCTGTAGGATTATTGGGATAGTTGAAATAGAGCATTTTCGCCGAGTCCGCCACCTCGTCGGGAATCTGACTCAAATCAATCAGCCAGTCATTCTCCGCTGAGAGGGGAATCGAATGCACCTTAGCCCCCGCAATCAACGGCCCGCGAAAATGGGCCGGATAGGCGGGACTGGGAACTAAGACTAAATCGCCGGGATTGAGATAGGCTAACGCCAAATGGGATAATCCCTCTTTCGATCCCAATAAGGGCAACGCCTCCCCATCCGGATCGAGTTTGACGCTATAGCGGCGGTAATACCAGTCCGTGATGGTTTGGCGGAAACTGCCGGTTCCTTCAAAGGGCGGATAGCCGTGATTGGCTGGATTTTGCAGGGCTTGGATGGCTGAGTCAATCACCGGTTGGGGGGTGGCCCCGTCGGGGTTGCCCATCCCCAAATCAATCAAATCCAAACCCTGTTCTCGCGCACGGGCTTTCAACTCATCGAGACGCGCAAAAACATAGGGGGGTAATGCTTGCACCCGCTCCGCAGGGCTAATCCAATCCAGTACCATTGAGTTCGAGGGAGGAAGACACAGACCTTTTACTCTATCAGGTTTTAGGAGTTATGGCTGACCACTGAAGCGTCAGGGGTGACCCCTAGAGAATAGCCGACGGTGGTGGACACCATGGCCGCCATCACTTGGGCGGGTTCGACGGGGAAGGGCAGATGATGAATGTCGGAGTTGGGACCACAGGCAAATTCGGCGGCCTGCTGGAGTTGGCCTAGGGAAATCTCCCCTAAGCCTAAATCCGCCAGGGTTTGGGGGAGGCCAATCTCTCGGTAAAAGGTCAACAATTGCTGACGGGCGGTGGCAGCCAGTTGGTTATGTTGGACAATTTCTTCGAGTCGCAGTTGAACGAGAATGCCATAGGCGACTTTTTCACCGTGAATGGTATGGTGGCAGTCGCTTAGATGGGTGAGGGCGTTGTGGACGGCATGGGCGGCGACGGTGCGACATTGGGCGCCGCCTAAGCCGCCAATGACGCCGGCCAGGAGAACGCTGGCATCGACGACTTCCCGCCAGACGGGGCTACCGGGTTCGGCGAGGGCGGCGGCGGATTTTTGCAGGAGTAGGTCTCGTAAGACACGGGCCTGTTGTACGGCGGCGACAATGAGGGTTTGGTCGGAACTGCCGCTACTGACGGAGGCTTCGTACCATTTGGCGAGGGCGTCGCCAATGCCGGCGACGAGGGTGCGTCGGGGGGCGGTGCGAATGAGGGCGTAGTCGAGGACGAGGAGGTTGGGGCAGACGGGAAGGGGGACATCGTAGCGAAAGGCCCCGTCGGGGGTGTAGACGTTGGAGAGGGCTGTCCAGGCGGCACAGGTGGCGGCTGAGGTGGGAATGGTGACGACGGGAACTTGGCAGCGATAGGCGAGGAGTTTGGCGGTGTCGAGGGCTTTGCCGCCGCCAATGCCAATCACGACATCGGCTTGATGTTGGTGGAGGGCGCTTTTGAGGCGATCGAGGTCTGCTTCATCGCAGTCGCGACCGTAGGAGTGGGTCGATGGGGTAAGCTGGTTTTGAGTGAGGTGGGGTTGGATCTGTTGTGTGGCGAGATCGAGGGTGCGATCGCCGGCCACTAAGAACGGCCGCTGTCCCAGTTGGGCGATGCGTTGGGCGGCTTCGGGCAAGATATTCTCGCCCCGCAAGGTTTGGGCAGGGGCAACGTTAAGGGTGATGGAAGGGCTGGCGGTTTGGGTGAGTGAGTCCGACATTCGGTTAGGGGGTGCGGGTGAACTGGGTTGATGTCTTAGATGAGTCTTCGATTAGATTGTATCTAGGGATTGGGGGAATTTCTAAGGGTTTTGGGGAAATTACACCAAGTTCAATGGTTTGTCAAGGGATTACCGTACCAAATTTTACTATTCTGCTTCTATGAGTTTAGATCTGCAAATTCAAACCCTGATTGATAATGCGCCTCAGGATGGTTCGACGCCGGGGGCGATCGCGGCGATCGCGCCGGTTCTCAAAGCCTTCGGCGATCGCCTACGTCATCAGCAATACTATATTCTACAAACTCCTGATAGCAATTGGTTGATGACGACGTTGAGTAATCGTCTCAATGCGGATTTGGAAAAATCCGTGATTTACGGCTTTCCGAGTTTCGAGGATGCGAAAGCGAGTGAACCCGATAGCCAGGCCCCGCAATTGCTGGCGGTTGCGCTTCCGGTAACTCATATTTTGTTCCAATTATTGGCGTTGGATCGCGTGGATAGTCTAATTTTGTTTGAAACTCCAGGCCAACGGGAAACGGGAGTCGAAGTGAAACGTTCGGATCTTCAACAAGCTGTCGCCTTGCAATTGCAGCAGTATCGTTCTGCGCCTCCGTCTAATTTGGCGTAAGTTATGGGTTGCGCTGAAGCTAAGATTGTAGATTGTTTGGCATTAAATGGGTTTTTAGGAATGGGTTTTTAGGAAATGCGGTGTAGTGGGTTGCATGGGGTACAAAATTGTAGGGGAACCCACCCCTGACCCCTCCCTGGAGGGGATTTTCGCCCCTACGGAAATGGTTTTAATCTTGCATAGACTTGACTTTTTTATAATCTCTAACAACCCGATTTATTGATGTCAATCTCCAAGTCAGTTCGTACTCCCTTGCGCTATCCTGGCGGAAAATCCAAAGCCTTACGCCAAATCTTTGCCCAATTTCCCGCCTCATTTCAAGCCTATCGGGAACCCTTTGTTGGCGGTGGATCGGTGTTTATAGAACTGAAAAAGTTAAATCCAAATTTACCGATTTGGATTAACGACCTCAATCCTGATGTCTATTATTTCTGGAAATGCGCCCAATCTCAACTGACTGAGTTTACGCAAACTGTTCGAGACATCAAACGAACCTGTAATGATGGAAAAGGGTTATTTAAAGAGTTAGCAACAGTTGAGGTTGACCACCTCTCAAACTTAGAACGGGCGGTTCGTTTTTTTATTCTCAATCGGATTACGTTTTCTGGAACCATTGAAGCGGGAGGCTATTCGCAAAATGCCTTTGAACAGCGTTTTACGGACTCTTCAATTGACCGATTAAGTTTGCTTGACCAAGTATTAGATGGAGTAACAATCACCACTCTTGATTATAGTGAATTACTGCAAGATGACCCCAACTCAACGGGCGATCCTAGCTTCATTTTTCTCGATCCACCCTACCTCAGTGCCACCAAATCTAAACTCTATGGGAAACGAGGTCATTATCATAGTCGTTTTGACCATGATCGTTTTGCCCAACTTCTGCAACCCTGCCCTCATCTCTGGTTGATTACCTATGATGACTGTCCAGACGTGCGTGAAAACTTCCAATTTGCCAACATTTATGAATGGGAATTGCAGTATGGCATGAATAATTATAAACAAGAAAAAGCCAATAAAGGCTCAGAATTGTTTATTAGCAACTATTCCTTGGAATCGCGGAAATATCCCCCCTAGCGCCGCCGCAACTTCACCATAAAAAAGCCATCTCCCTCATGGCGATGAGGCCACAGACGGAACCCCAGGGGAGACTCCGCCTCCCCTAACCCCAACGCCTCGGAAGGCGTCTCAACCCGCCAATCCGGGTGAGTTTGTAAAAAGGGATCAATCACCCCCTCATTTTCCGGCGAACTGATCGTACAAGTCGCATATACCAACACCCCACCGGGTTTCACCCAAGTCGCCGCCGCCGCCAAGAGTTCCGCCTGAAGTTGCGCTAACTCAACAATCCCCTGGGGGGTTTGTCGCCAACGTAAATCGGCGCGACGGTGGAGGGTTCCTAACCCCGAACAGGGAACATCTAATAAGACGCGATCGCAACTCCCCTCAAACTGGCGGAACTCCCGACTATCCCCTTGTAACAGTTGTACCGATCGCAGCTGCAAGCGCTGGCAATTTTGCCTCACTTTCTTCAAACGAGACGCCGTGCGATCGCAGGCCCAAATCTGCCCGCGATCGCCCATCAACTCAGCCATATGAGTCGTTTTCCCCCCTGGGGCGGCACAAGCATCCACAATCACCTCCCCTGGCTGGGGATTCAACAGATGCGTCACCCATTGGGCGCTGGCATCCTGGACCGTCCACCAGCCCTCCGTATAGCCCGGTAGCGCCTCGATATGACCAGCGGAGGGCAATTTTAACCCTTGCGGCAAATTGGGCAGCCGCTCGACGGCAATACCCGCCTCTAAGAAGTTGTTTTCCACCTCCTCCAGAGAGGTTCTCAGGGGATTGATGCGTAAATAGAGTTGGGGCGGTTGATTGAACCAACGACAGAGGTGTTCAGCCTCTTCAATTCCGAGTTGATCACACCACTGTTGCACAATCCAATCGGGGTAACTGTGGCGCACCCCTAACCGGGAGACAGGATTCTCAGGAAGGGAGATTCCCAGGGGATTGTCGGCGCTTCGTTGACGCAAATACTCCCGTAGCATCCCATTGGCGACGTTTGATAATCCTCCCAAGCGATTGGCTTTCGCCAATTCCACGGTACTGTCCACCGCTAACGCCGCCGCCACGCGATCGAGATATATCAGTTGATAGAAACCGAGACGCAACAAAACCCGTAAATCTGGGGCTTGTTGCGCGGCCGGTTTTTTGCCAAACTGGTCGATAACGGCATCGAGCGATCGCCGCCGCCGTACCACCCCATAGACGAACTCCGTCACCAAGGCGCGATCGCCTCGGGTCAAATCAGACTTAGCCAACTGTCCCTGCAAAGCCACCTCGACAGAGGTATCCTTGCGTTCAATCTCTTTCAGCGCCCAAAACGCAACCTGACGGGGATGACTCACAGACACACCTCCAACCCTAGTAACTCAAACTTCGGCAATCCCTCACCCTCCTACAGATTGCCCACACCGTCAAGCCAACCCCACATCTTGCAACAGTTGCCAAGTCTGCTGAGGACTGACTAAACTATTGGCACAGAGAATTCCCGACGCGGCCACCGCTGGAACACCAATTCCGGGCATCGTCGTATCACCGACACGATACAATCCCGATACCGGCGTTTGATTGAGGGGGAAAATGCCTTGAATTGGCGGGATTCCGGGGCCATAGGTTCCCTGATAGCGCCGCAAAAAACGCTCATGGGTAATCGGCGTTCCCACCATCTCGAACTCGATGCGATCGCGGATTCCGGGGATAATCTTATCTAAGGCACGATAGAGAGATTGCGATCGCCGCTGTTTGCGTTCCTCATACTGGGCATCCAGTTTCCAAGACTTATAAGGTTCGAGGGTGTAACAGTGAATCCCATGATAGCCCTCGGGCGCTAAACTCGGGTCCCAAACCGTGGGAATCGACACCATACAAGTATTGCCCGGTACATTGATATCAAGGGTATTATCCAACACCACCACATGATGGCCCCTCAAATCCTCTAATCCCTGGGCGCGAATCCCGAGATAGAGGTGCATAAAGCTATTTAAGCGGGGCAATTCCAGGGCTTCCTTGCGATAAGCTGGGGGCAAATGATGTCCACTGAGTAACTTGCGATAGGTATCCCAAACCGTGGCGTTGGAGATGACAATCGGCGCTTTGAGGGTTTCGCCATTACGCAGGCGCACCCCCGTCACCTGGCCCGATTCCACTAAAATCTTCTCGACATGGGTTCGCAAGCGTAACTCGCCTCCCCATTTCTCTAACCCTTTCACCAAGGCCTGCACAATGGCCGCACTTCCGCCTCGGGGATAGTCTACCTTGGCGTGATGACGTTCACCATACATAAAGGCCATTTCCGGGGCGATGGTTCCGTAGGCCTTCAACCCTGAGAGGAGGAAACATTCTAAATGTACCGTCCGCCGCACCCAACTGTTGCGGACACAGGTGTCCATAATTTCCCCGACGGTTTTTTGCGTCAATCCGGCAATGGATAGTAGTTTTAGGAGGCTGGCGGGGTAATGTTGGGCCAAAAAGGGAATGGCTTGCCAGTCGCTGCGTAGGGCGAGGGTGGGAATTTGACGCATTCCCTTGTAGAGTTTCCCGAGACGGCGTTCAAGTTGACGATATTCTTCGGCGCCGCTGGGGGTGACGCGGGCGATTTCTTGCTGGTAGCGATCGCGATCGCAGTACACGGGAAAAGTCCCCTCGGGGAAATGATACTCTCCTAAGGGGTCGTAGGCGATGGTCTCTAGGGACATCTCCAAGGCATTGAGAACCTGGCGCAAGGGATTTAGACTAGGACCGTCGCCTAAACCGCAAAAAAACGAGGGTCCCGCGTCGAAATGAAAGCCTCGACGAGAAAATCCATGGGCCGCCCCGCCTGCAAGGACATGACTTTCACAAACCACCACCGATTTTCCATAACGCGCCAGCAGGGAGGCGGCCACTAAGCCCCCAATACCACTGCCAATTACAATAATTTCTGCGTCAGCCATTCTCTAGCGGGGTGTATTCCATAGATGAGTCACTGAATAGCCGAGTTCCACGATCATGCGTCGAAACAGGGGTAAACTCAAGCCAATTACATTGCTGTGACAGCCTTCTATCTTTTCAACAAAGAGGCTACCTCGACCATCGATGGCAAAACAGCCGGCACAATTGAGGGGTTCTCCTGTCGCTACATAGGCTTCGATGTCTGAGTCGCTGATGCTGGCAAAATGAACCCGAGTCACTTCGCAGTTGACGAGGGTGATGTTTTGGGCGATATCCACCAGGGCGTGGCCCGTATAGAGTTCACCGACTTGGCCGCGCATTAACTGCCAGCGGGCGATCGCCTCATAGGCATTGGCCGGTTTACCATAGATGCGATCGCCTAACACTAACACCGAATCACAGGCTAACACCAACACCGACTCAGGCTGTTGGTCATCGAGAGAGTGGGGGGCAATATCCTCGCTACGAATCCCGGCTGCAATCCGTTCCCCTTTGAGTTGGGCTAGGGTTTGGACTAAGGCCACGGGGTTACTGAGTTGAACCTGGGATTCGTCTAAATCACTTGGACAGACAATCGGTTCAATTCCCGCACTGCGCAACAGTTGGCGACGGGCGGGCGAGGCGGAGGCAAGAATCAGAATCGGCGAACTCATGGGACCTTCCTGCGGGACTTTATCAACAAACAGTCGTCCAAGGATTCCTAACGCAAATTAGCAAATTAGTAGACAAAGAACGAACGAGCAACAATCCGCAGTTTATCCTGAATTTCTTGCCAACGGCGTTCTGTGGTTGAAACATTCAGGGTAAAGAGTTTATCGCGAGACATTGAGATGCTGGCGATGTTGTGACGCAGCTGATCGGGCAGGGTGACGGCATATTCGAGGATATAGTAGGTTTTGCCATCCTCATCCTGTCGCGATTGGGCATCGATTAACTCTGCCACGCGATCGCTTCCTTCGGGGGCGATGGCCCGTTTCGAGAGTTCATACCCGACTTCTGTCGGGGTTCCCAAATCCGCTAGGGTTTGTCCGGCTTCGGCGGGATTGATAATCACGCTGACATTTTCACTGCGTTCGATGAGATCATGTAACACCACATCCGGCGTCAGGTTCGACGCATCCATCTCAATCCATTCGTTGGGATAGAGGAAGCGATAGCCGTCGTAACTATCGGTAAATGAGGTTAAGCCGCTGCTTGGGGAGGTACTGCATCCCGTCAGCGTCAGGGCGATGACTACCGAAAGCATCGCCACCAGTCGTTTAAACCCGCTCATGACGTTTTTCAAACCTTTTTTGTTATGATTGCTAGTTTTGGCCGAGTTCTGGCAGTTGTGACCGGGTTCAGCCGGCCCAGACTACCTGCTGAGTTCAACCATCGGACGAAACAACCACCCCCGTCAAGAGGCGATTAGGAGACGGCTGGGGTGAGATGCTGTTGGATGCGATCGCAGCAGTCTTGGACGCTTAACCCTTGTGACATGGCGTCAACTAAGGCCTCATAGGCATCCCGATGGCGATCGATGAGGGTGCGGGCCTGTAAAATTGCCCAGCGTTCTCGGGCCTCGCTGTCGCCCACGATGGGACGCAACTGACGCAAGACTAAACGCAGTTGTTGGCGATCGTCAATGCCACCTCGGGCCGCATCTTCCTCAAGTTCTTCGGCGGCGATTCCGGCCATCCAAATCATGGCATAGCGATTTAACTGCTGAGAGGAGAGTTGTCCTTGGCTGAGTTGAGAGAGTAACTGGCCATCATCGAACTGTACCCCCCCGCGCCCGGTTTGTCCCTGTCGCAGCGCTTCCCAGGCGCTGAGGCTGTAGTTGGCAATGCGAACTTCTAGCAGATAGGCCACGAGAAAATGGCCCGCTTCATGGCGAATGACGCGCTGACGGCGATCGCTGGTACTGGCCCCCAACCAATCGAGAAACACCAGTCCTCCCTGGCCTTGGAAGCCTAGCTGATCGACCGTGGCTAACCCCAACAGGGCAAAAACCGTCGCCGCCGGGTACAGGGGTGACAGATGCAGCATTGGCCCCAGTAGGGAAAACATGGTGAGGCTAAAAATGCCGATCGCCAAGGTATTTAAGGCAATTTGACTCATAAGGTTAGATAAAAATTGATTTGTTTGAGTCTATTGTATCGAGTTGTCAAGTCCTTGTTACAAATTGATACTTCAAATCAATCGTTTTAAGGGAGGGCAAACCCCGGCGGTTGCCCCCATGACGAGGATCTCAATGGATAGCCGATTTAACCGACTAGGGCTGTTTGAAAAGCGTCTTGTTCCCGCAGATTGGCGAAGGCCTCATTTTGTTGGGCCTGTTCCTTCAAGCTGGGGTTGAGATGAATGGCTTTTTTGAGATTATCAATGGCCGGTTCCTGATGGCCGACGAGGGCATAACAGCGGGCAATCCCATACCAGGCTTCGGCACAATCGGGGGCCACTTTCACCGCTTGGGCATAGGTGGCGAGGGCTTCTTCGAGGCGTTGTAGGGTAATGAGAAGACTCCCTTTGGCGCAATAGGCCTCCCGATGGCGTTCATCGACTTCGATGGCGCGATCGAAGGCGGCGATCGCCTCAGTATACTGTCCATTGGCTTCAAGTTGTCGCCCCTGCATCATCTGGAGTTCTAAGACATCCTGCAACCGTCCATCAAGTCGATCTTGCAGTTGCATGGAGTTCTCAATGGTATGGCGGGCATTGGACATGACGTTCTGCACCGACAAGGCCATCGACACCATATCTTTAAGTTGGGCGGGTTCGGCGGCTGAAGCCGCTGCTGGGGCGCTGGCTGAGGCAAAATCAGCTTTTAACTCCCGGCTGACTTCGGCTTTCAACTCATCCGAGAGATGGCCTTCGACTTCATCAACCACTTGAGACACCATTTCTCGGCGCATCCACCACAACAGGGCAAGCCCAGCGATGGGGAATAAAATCAACAGCAATAAGAGGATATTTAATAAGCCAAATGTCCAGGAAAAATTGCGATCAACGGCATCATTGATCGCATCCTGAACCACGGGACTATTACGCAAGCGATTGTCAATTTGCCAATCTAAACTCGGGTCGGGTTCCGCCGGAACGGGGGCAATAAAGGAGGGTTCTGCGGGTTCTGTGGGAACTGGGGCTGTAAATGAGGGTTCTGCGGGGCCGTCCGGCGGCAGCGGGGCCGCCGCGTCGGGGGGAGTCGGTTGGGGGGCGGTGGGATCTTGTGCGATCGCCCCTTTGGGAGACACCAACAGGAGAGATAGAACCGCTAAAATATAGGATTTCTGCATCATGGTAAATCGTTAAGTTGGGTTGTAAAAGAATCATCCAAGACCAGGCAACCACAAAGGTTTTTTTTCATGGTTTTTAGCCTCTTGCCATCCCCTCTTGGGAGGGGTTAGGGGTGGGTTTTTTCCTGTTCCCTGTTCCCTGTTCCCTGTTCCCCGTTCCCCCTCATACCAACAATTGTTTGAACCGTTCATCTTGGCGAATCTCATCGAAACGCGGATCAACTTGGGCTCGTTCACGATAGGGATGGGGGGCGAGACGAATGGCCTCTTGCAGGCTTTCCAAGCAGGGGGCCACAAAGCCTTGCGTACTATAGCAACCAGCCTTGTTATACCAAATCTCGGGGATAGCTGGTTGCAGGGCGATCGCCTCATCATAGGCCGCGATCGCCTCATCATACCGTTGCAGTTGGGTGAGGAGTTGTCCCAAATAGTACCAAGTGGGGATATCTTGGGGTTGAATCTCGGTTCCCCGTCGGTAGGCGGCGATCGCTTCGGGATAGCGTTCGAGGGCGGCCAGGGATACCCCCTGATTGCGATAACTATCGAGATAATCGGGGTTGAGACTCTGGGCTTTCTCGAAACAGCGTAGGGCGTGATCATGAAGATCGGCAGCGGCGAAGGCTAAACCGCGATTATTCCAGGCTTCGATATAATCGGGTTTGAGTTTCACGGCCCGGTTATAGGAGGCGACAGACTCTTTATAGCGTTTGAGTTCCATCAAGGCTAAACCGCGATTGTTCCAAGCTTCGACGTAATCGGGTTTGAGTTCCACGGCGCGATCATAGGCCGCCAAAGCCTCCTCATATTGCCCCAGTTTCGAGAGGGCGCCCCCTTTATTGTTCCAGGCTTCAGGATAGTCTGGATGGATGCTGAGGGCGCGATTATAGGCGCTAATGGCTTCGGGATAGCGTTGCAGATGAAATAGGGCGCTTCCCTGATTACTCCAGGCCTGATGATAGTCGGGTTTGAGTTGGACGGCTTGCTGATAGGCGGCGATCGCTTCTGCGTAGCGGCCACTAAAGAACAAGGCGTTGGCTTGACGGCAAAATTCCGCTGCACTGGCCTGAGATGACTGGGGTTGGACGGGGGGTTGGGCCGGGGGGGTAGAGTTGCCAGAATTGCCATTCAGACGGTTCTCTGAGGCGGTTGCGATGGCTTCGTCACCACCGCGATAGGTCATCGGCGGCGGGACACTGGCCGCGTTGGTGGTCGAGTGATTTGAGGATTCATCGGACTCCGTGTCGTTGTCTAAGATGGAGTTCACGGATTGGGGTTGAGAGGGGTCTAACGCCTCGTCGTCCTCTTCTGAGTCCAAAATCGAGTTGAATGAGGGTGGGGGAGTTTCATCCTCGTCGTCCTCTTCTGAGTCCAAAATGGAGTTCAGGGAGGGCGGAATGTCCTCCTCTTGTTCGGATTCTTGGGCCTCTTGTTGATCTAACTCCTCGGCGGCGATCGAGTTCTCCTCAACCTCCTGAGAGAGATCGTCTTGAGTGATATCTAGCGGAGGCGGCGGCGAGGGAAACGTCTCCTCTCGGGGGTCATCCTCATCGAGGGAGTCATCGAGGGATTGAGAACGCTTATCGAGTTGGCGTTGCGTACCGACGGGAACCTTCGGTAAGGGTTCGTTGATGGTTGTTTGGATCTGATTTAAGACCGATTGGGCTTCATTCATCATCCCCAGTAACTCGGCCATGGCATCATTTTTGATGCTGTTCATTTCCTGGGCGTAGGCGTTGGCCCGGGTTTCGAGACGATTGAGAATTAGCCAAACGGCGATCGCCCCCAGGAGGGGAAGTAGGGCCAACACCACAAACACGGCGGTAATCGCGGGTCGTTGGCTGGCCAGGGCGGTTTCAATTTGAGCATCGATGCGATCGCGTAAACTGACACTGTTGGCGATCGCCCGTTCCAGATTCTCCTGAAAACTCTCCTGCGCCCGAAACTGTTGCAATTCCTGGGCCTCGCTCTCGCTTAACGGTGCAGACTCCTGTCCCTGAACCACGTTGCCAGAACTCGACAACAGGACAACCGCCGTGGCTGTCACTACCTGAGTCGCAAACTCGATAGAATACCGTCCGAGCCTCATAGTCGTTGTCCCTCTCTCGAACCGTTGTCGCGGGTCACTGTCCATGTTCTGTAGTTTAACCTGTGATCTGATCTAACGCGGGCGATCGCGACGGAAACTTACAACCCCGAACAGCCCGACCACTCTTTGGTACAATAAAAGATTGTGTTTTCTATCTAACGCTGAATCCTCAACGATTCACCACAGCGGCAGCATTCCTGTGATAGTCAGCCGATTCACCGAATTTTTCAAGGAGACGTGCATATGGCTCGCATGTACTACGACCAAGATGCGAATCTGGACAGACTCGCCGATAAAACCGTTGCCATTATCGGCTATGGTTCCCAAGGGCACGCCCATGCCCTTAACTTAAAAGATAGTGGCGTCAATGTCATCGTTGGCCTCTATCCTGGCAGTAAATCCGCCCCCAAAGCCAAAGATGCTGGCCTAACGGTGTATCCCGTGGCTGAAGCCGCCGAAAAAGCCGATTTAATCATGATTCTGCTACCGGATGAGGTGCAGAAAACCGTTTACAAACAAGAAATCGAACCCAACTTAAAAGAGGGAGATGTTCTGGCCTTCGCCCATGGATTTAACATCCATTTTGGTCAAGTGGTTCCCCCCGACAACGTCGATGTGGTCATGATTGCGCCGAAAGGCCCCGGTCATTTGGTGCGTCGGACCTACGAACAAGGGGAAGGCGTTCCTTGTCTGTTTGCAGTGTATCAAGATGCTTCTGGCCAGGCCCGCGATCGGGCTATGGCCTATGCTAAAGGGATTGGCGGAACCCGCGCCGGTATCTTAGAAACCAGTTTCCGGGAAGAAACCGAAACCGATTTGTTTGGCGAACAAGCAGTGTTATGTGGTGGCTTAAGTGCGCTCATTAAAGCCGGGTTTGAAACCCTCATTGAAGCGGGTTATCAACCAGAACTCGCCTATTTTGAATGTCTGCACGAAGTGAAACTGATTGTGGACTTGGTCGTGGAAGGAGGTCTCGCGACCATGCGTGACAGTATCTCCAACACGGCTGAATATGGCGACTACACTCGGGGTCCTCGGGTGGTGACTCCGGAAACCAAAGCCGCCATGAAAGAGATTCTCAGCGAAATCCAATCGGGACAATTTGCGCGGGAATTTGTCTTAGAAAATCAATCGGGTAAACCGGGTTTCACGGCGATGCGTCGTCAGGAAGCCGAACACCCTATTGAGGAAGTCGGTAAAGACTTGCGGGCGATGTTCTCCTGGTTGAAGAAAAAGTAGAGAGTCTGTTGGGTGCATCTCATCACAATCTAGCTGTTTATTAGCGATTGGACTGACTGAGATGCACCTGAATAAACAGTCTAAAAACCTAAACACTCAACACGTCAAGGGATAACCCGATTTGTAGTCTGATTGAGGGTGATGCACAATCCGCTTAACCCCGAATTAAATAATTTTTTAAAGTCACACAGCAACAAAGCTAAAGATGCCCCCCTTCAATCTTAAGCGGGCGCTATGATTGAAACAACTTCAGTTTCCAGAAACAGCGATCGCCCTCTCCTCGTTCAAAGATGCTGACCTACACCCTCGACCTCACTCCCTTCATCCAACTGAGCGATCGCCAGTTCGCGCAACTGTGCGACAACCACCCCGACATCAAATTTGAACGAAACTCCCGAGGAGAACTCATCATCATGCCTCCCACTGGTGGCGAAACTGGAAATCGCAATGTCGAACTGTCAGCGGATTTTGTACTCTGGAATCGTCGTAGCAAACTGGGCTACGTCTTTGATTCCTCCACCTGCTTCAAACTCCCCAACGGCGGCAACCGATCGCCCGACCTGGCCTGGATCCGTCGCGATCGCTGGGAAGCCCTTAGCCAAAGCGATCGCGAAACCTTCCCCCCCATCGCCCCTGACTTCGTCCTCGAACTCAAATCCCCCAGTGACAACCTCAACGACCTGCGGGATAAGATGGCGGAATATCAGGAGGCTGGCGTTAAGCTAGGGTGGTTAATTGACCGACAAGCCCAGAGGGTAGAACTTTATCGCCAGGGACTCGAACCCGAATGTCGCGATCGCCCCGTGACCCTCGATGGCGAAACCGTCTTACCAAACTTTCAGTTAGATCTCAGTATTGTCTGGTGAAGCCATCAAGGATTTTACCCAGATTTGCGATCGCCACTGAGATTGAGACTGAGTATGAGTTTCCCCCTCGCCTAATGGTCTATCGACGACTATCATCGTATCGTTGAGACGGGGATTCTCGCCGGCGCGATCGCCCCCAAGCTTTCCCCGATTGTTGCATCGATATCCCCCGCCTCTTCCCCGAGTAAACTCCGGAATCCCACCTCAGCCGAGAGAATCCAGTGAACAAGAGGCTCATCGCCCCCTATAATTGGGGCGGTTCCTTGCAGCGATATTTGTGTTAACTCTCCCCCCAACTATGAAAGCACTGATTCTCTCCGGCGGAAAAGGAACGCGCCTGCGTCCCCTCACCTACACAGGGGCGAAACAACTGGTGCCCGTCGCCAACAAACCCATCCTCTGGTATGGGATTGAAAGCATCGTCTCAGCGGGAATCACCGATATCGGGATTATCATTAGCCCGGAAACCGGGGAAGAAGTGCAAAAACTCACCGGAGACGGCGATCGCTTCGGGGCCAAAATTACCTACATTCTGCAAGAGGAACCCGCTGGCCTGGCCCACGCCGTCAAAATCGCTCAACCCTTCCTCGGTGACGCTCCCTTTGTCATGTATCTGGGCGATAACCTGATTCAAAACGACCTCACCCCCTTTCTCAACCACTTCCAAGACAAACAACTCGATGCGTTGATTCTCTTGCGGCCCGTCGAGAACCCTAGCGCCTTCGGGGTGGCGACGGTAGATGAAACGGGCCGTGTCTTGGAATTGGTGGAAAAACCCGCCGTTCCCCCTTCCAACTTAGCCCTCGTGGGGATTTATTACTTCTCCGCCGCTGTTCACCAGGCGATCGCCCGCATCAAACCCTCGGAACGGGGAGAATTGGAAATCACCGACGCCATTAGTAACCTTCTGGATCATAAAAATCCCGTCGAAGCGCAAATCCTCGAAGGCTGGTGGCTGGATACCGGGAAAAAAGACGATCTCCTCAGCGCCAACCAAATTCTCCTCGATACCCAACTGCAAACCGCCATTTTCGGGGAACTCGACGCGGATAGCCAAGTGGTGGGCCGGGTGAAAATTGGCCAGGGAACCCAACTCATTAACTGTTCCATTCGTGGCCCCGTGATTATTGGTGAAAACTGTCACCTGGAAAACTGCTTTATTGGTCCCTACAGCAGCATCGCCGATGGCGTTATCCTCAAGGATGTAGAGTTAGAACATAGCGTCATCCTACAAGAAACCCGGATTGAGGGCATTCAACAGCGGATTGTGGATAGTTTGATTGGCCGACGCGCCCAGTTGGGAAGTGGTCGTCCTCGCCCCAAAGCGCTGCGATTTATGGTAGGAGATGATTGTCAAATCGAGTTAGCCTGATGGAGTCTCCTCATGGAATCGTCAATGTCTCGCGATCGCCAATCTGACCACCCCGCCAACGGAAATCCCAAAGCCAAGCTGATTCGCCAACTCCGTCAGCATCTCTCGTCGAGTATTGGCCTAGAGGATGCGCCTCCACCGATGATTGAATCGGTTGATCAGTTACACGACGATCGCGATGACGATCTCATCGCCCTGCGCCAACGGGCTAATATTTATCATGTTCCCCTCTTCTCGGCCCACCGCTTCGGGCCAGCCATCACCGCCACTCGACGACTGGCCCGGAAAGTCCTGAAACCAATTTTGATGTTCCAGGTGGCCTACAATGGCGCGAATGCTCGCTTTGCGGAAGTTTTAACTCGACGAGTGGCCCAGTTACGCCAAGAGGTGACTGAGTTGCAAGACTTGGCCCGCGATCGCGCGGACACCATCGCCCATTTAGAAGCGGAACTCGAAGAACTCAAAGCCCAACAAAAACTACAAACCCGCGCCATCCAAAAATTAATTAGAACTGTTAATCATGAATAGTTAATTGTAGGAAAAAAAGAGTCTGAAGACAGCCAAAACGGCAAATTTATGGGTCTTCTGGGTTTAGGGTGATCAGGAAAATTTATGGCAGATTACACCCGTTGATGTAGGGGCATAACCCACCCCTACCCCTCCCAGGAG
>NZ_JAWOCL010000009.1:0-9253 GCF_046483825.1 Sodalinema sp. | reverse complement strand
ACAGGGAACACCGGAACTGGGAACAGAAAAGACGTAGGGGCGTACCTTTATGGTCGCCCTTTTCCGGCAAGAGGCAAGAGGCAAGAGGAAACAGTTGGGGCGCTTGCAAACAAAAGGGCATACCTGTTATGGGTACGCCCTTGGGGGGGGGGGAGATGGGGAGTTGTAAGCTGGTTCATGCGGGAACCATGCCGGGGATGTAGCTGATGTGGTTGTCGAGTTTGAGTTCGAGTTCGAGTTGCGCTTCAGCCTCAGATTCGGCTTCCGAGTCAGCCTGGGCTTCAGAGGTGTCTGCGTTGTCGAGATCTCCTAGGGGAATGCGCTGGATAATGCCCTGTTCTAAGAAATGACTGAGGATGCGGCTGACGGTGGCCCGGGAGACGGATAAATCTGATGCGAGATCCCAGAACGTATGCTTTCCATCTAAGGCGGCGGTCAGATTCGAGAAGATGGCAGAACTGAGATCTAGACTGGGATCGAGTGTAAAGGCTTGGTGAACCCATCGGGGATTGAGTCCTAACTCTCTCCACTGTTGTGAGAGTTCTTGACCATCTTCATATAAATGTTGGATGGTTCTGCTGCTTAACGTCCAGCGGGGAACTAACTTGCTGTTGCTCGGTTGCCAGTATACGGAGGCGTTGGAGAGGTTGACGAGGGAGAAGAGGACTTCTCTGGTGCAATCGGTTAGGATCTCTCGGGCTTGTTTACAGGTGAGCCAGCCTTCGTTAACGGCATGATGCAGGTGGCTACGTTCCCAATTGTGCTGGGCGCTTTTCGGTTGCAGGCGAGAGATGAGTTCGGGAACTTGTGCGGCGATCGCCCGTTGCCAACGGCGGTTACGATGAACGGATAAAACGGCTGTGGCGATTTGTCCTTGAAATAGGTCGAAATGATACTGTCTGGATTTACGAACAATGATGAGACGACCGGTAGCCCGTTGTTTGACGTAGTGCAACAGTTTGCTTGCCGCCGATTGAGTTGAACGTACCTGATAGTTTTTCATGATTTTACCTGGTGCTTTGATGTAAATGAACTGAATCCGAAGACTGGATTGGTCTGCTCAGGGGATGACAAGGGGCATTCCTCATCTCGAAAACTCAGCGACAAATCAGCGTGGGTGCAGGCTTACGGGTCAGCTCATCAGGCTAACTCTATGGGCTGACGAACGTTTGGACTGAGTTTGGGAAACCGGTTGTCATCGTTTATCGCTCGAACAAAGGCATGGTGTTACAAAACACATACTTTTATGTTGTTTGGACAAATTTATGTTAAATTCTTTGTAAAGAATCCAAATAAATCCCTTTAGTTACATTTACGATAATAGTGTTAATTCGAGTGAATGAAAACTGTAAAATACACAGATCTTCAACTGTGTAAAATCACCATAAGCGATCTACGTATAATTACTTAAGCCCCGTCCAATGTCTTATGTCTCCCCGTTTCATGGCAATTTTTGATGGACAATTCGAGGAAATCGGCGACCGAGAACCCCCGATCCTCAGTGCGGAGGTTTCGCTCGGCGAGGCCGTTAGCACGCTCATCGACCAAAATCTAGCGAATCTGTTTGTCTTGGAGGGCGATCGCTTCCTGGGGAGCTTTTCGCAACAGGATGCTCTGAGGCTGCTGAGAGATCCTGACTGCGATCGCAGCCAGCCCCTCGCGGCCATCATCGATCGCAACCGAGAGGAACCCTACCTACAACAGAACTGTCCTCCCAACTGGCAATATCTCCTCGGGCAACTGCAACAGCGGCCAAGTGACTCTTTGCCGATTCTCGACGAGCAGCGGCATCTCCTCGGCAGCCTAGCCAGCACTGAGATCATCTGTCAGGGATATCCGGCCCAGATTCACTATCGAGATCCCCTCACCGTCGAAGAACAGCAACTGCTTCAGCAGAAACTGATCAGCAGTTACAGCAAACTGCAAATGTTGCTGTCGACGATGCCCGATATCGTCCTCGAAATCAGTATTCACGATGACGAGAATCTACACGTCGGCTTACCGAGCCAGGATTACAGCCGCATGAATCCTGATGTCAACGAAACCATCGCCGCCTTTTTCGAACCGCCCTATGATGAGGCGTTTTTCGGGCAAATTGAACGAGCTTGGCGTCAGGGTTCTACGATTCGCTATGAATACCAACTCTCGCCGCCGAGTCAGCCGGAGTCATCTAGCCTCAACGGGAAGTGGTTTGAGGCGCGGATTTCTCCCCTACCCCGACCGATGTTTGCCCGAGAAATCACGATGTCAGCCCTTTGGGTGGCCCGAGACATCACGGCCCGCAAACGAGCTGAGGCGATCCTGCAAGATAATACCCGTGAGTTAGAAGAACGAGTTGAGGCCCGCACCAGTCAACTGCGTCACATCAATGAGATGCTGCGGGCCAGTATCCGCACGCGCCAGGAGGCTCAGGAGGGGTTGCAACAAACGAGCGATCGCCTGCGAGCCATTCTCAACGCCATTCCCGGTATTGTCTGCTGGATTGGGGAGGATGAACGCTATCAAGGGGTTAACTCGAACTTTGCCAACCTCTATCGTCTCAGCCCGGAAGACTTCCTGGGACAAGATCTCAACTTTCCCACCTATCAGCCTCACCAGTTCGCTGAATTTATGCGGGAGTTTATGAGAGAGGAGGTCATGACGGCGGGACAAATTATTACTATCGAGATTGAGGATTTAAGTCTTCAATATCTGGTGGTGGCGCAAAAATATGATAGTGGACGGGCGGCCATCGGTATTGGCATTGACATCACGCAACGGCAGCAGTTTGAGATTGCCCTGCTTGAACAACAACGTTTATTTCAGCAAATTGCTGATGCGTCGCCGGATATTCTCTATGTCTATCAGGCCCGCAGTTGGGAAATTATTTATATTAACCGTCAGGTGGAAACCCTACTTGGCCATACTCCGACGACGATCGCAGAGTTAGGCCATCCCAGTCTCTGTGAGGGGATTCATCCTGAGGATGTGCCGCAAGTCGGAACCCCGGGCGATCGCCTCGAACAACTCAAGGCCGGTGAACTCCTCGAAAGTGAATATCGCCTGCGAGGGATGGATAATCAGTGGCATTGGATTCACAGTCGCGAAATTGTCCTCAGTCGCGATGGAAACGGGAATCCTGAGAAGATTGTGGGTATTGTCCAAGATGTCAGCGATCGCAAACAAGCCGAAATCGCCCTGCGTCAACTCAACCAGGAATTAGAAACCAAAGTCGCCCAACGAACCATCGCCCTACAACGCAGTGAATTACGCTTCCGCTCTCTGTTTGAACAAATGGCGGTGGGAGTCGCTCAGGTCAATCTCGATGGTCGATGGGAGTTTGTCAACCAAAAACTCTGTGATATTTTGGGCTACAATCCCGAGCAATTATCGCAGCGAACCTGTTTAGAGATGACCCATCCTGAGGATCGGGCCATGTCTAAACAGGGTCGTGAGGACTTACTCGAGGGACGCTATCCGACGATTACCCTAGAAAAACGCTTTCTCCATGCCAACGGTACGGAGATTTGGGTCAGTGTCACCAGTTCAGTGGTCCGAGATCCTTCGGCTGAAGGGGCCAAGGATATCCCGGAGGTGGCCCCCTACGTCGTGTCGGTGATTCAAGATATCACCGAGCGTAAACGAGCTGAGGCGGAAGTCATCAAAGCGCTACAAAAGGAACGAGAATTAATTGATCTCAAGTCTCGTTTTGTCTCCATGACCTCCCATGAGTTTCGCACGCCTCTGGCGGTGATTAAGTCCTGCGGTCAACTGCTGCAACGCTATGATTGGACGCGGTCCGAACAACTTGAACAACTCCATGATATCCAGTCCGCTGTCAGCCATATGACGGAACTGCTCGATGATGTGCTAACTCTGGCTAAAAGTGAGTCGGGAACTCTGAACTTCAATCCTGAGCCTTTGGATATTTGCGAGTTTTGTAACAAACTGTTACGGCAACTCGACACCAGTATCGGCCGCGATCGCGCCTTATCTTGGGATATCCCAGAAACGCCGCTGATTTTAAAGGCTGATGAAAAGTTACTGCGGCAAATCTTCACGAACTTAGTCTCAAATGCCTTAAAGTACTCTCCTCTCGATAAACCTGTTCATGTTGAGTTACTAAAATGCGATCATCACATCGTTTATTCGGTCAAAGATCAAGGAATTGGCATTCCTCCTGAAGACTTACCCCGTTTGTTTGAATCGTTCCACCGTGCTAAAAATGTGGGTACTGTTCCCGGAACTGGGTTAGGACTCGCGATCGTCCAGCGCTGCGTTGAGTTACATCGAGGGACATTAGAGGTTCAGAGTCACGTGGGAGAGGGCACGCAGATTTCGGTACGACTTCCCTTGTAAGTAATTTTGCGTTATTTGTGAAGTTCGTTAACATCGTCAGTAAGTTCTCGGTGAGAGGAACCAAGACGGTGTAGAATCGAGCTTGACAATTTTGAGCTTTGCTGGTTCAGGTTTTGATGGTTTGGGCGTTGCTGGTTTGGGTGTTAACAGGTTCGACCGGTAAGGAGTCCCAAATTACGGCCAAGTTCTAATCAACGTACAACGATCATACTTGACTAAAAAATCATGAAAAAAATACTGGTCGTCGAAGATGAAGGAATTTTGCAGAAAAACATTATAAAAATTCTGCGCCTAGAAGGATTTGAAGTGATTGGGGCCGATGATGGGGCTTCGGGAGTGGCTTGTGCGCGTCAGGAGTCCCCGGATCTGATTGTCTGTGATGTGATGATGCCGGAAATGGACGGGTATCAGGTGCTACAAACCTTGCAGGAGGATGTGAATACGGCTCTGATTCCGTTTATCTTTCTGACGGCAAAAACGGACCGTTCTGATATGCGTCAAGGCTTTGAGATGGGGGCTGATGATTATTTGGTGAAACCCTTTGATGCTGATGAGTTGTTGCGGGCGATCGACGCCAGATTCAAGAAACAAGAGGTGATGGTCAATCGGCTCTCGTCTTTGTCTGAGGAATTGGGGCGATTGCAAGAGTTTTTGGATGCTAAAGATGGTTTGATGACCAATCTTAATCAGGAACTGCGTCGTCCGATGTCGAACATTAAGATGGCTCTCACCATGTTGCAGGCCCAAAAAACACCGGAGGCTCAGGAGCGTTACATTAGTATTTTAGAAGAGGAGTTTTCCCGAGAAATCTCCCTTTTAAATCAAGTTGAAGAGATGCAAAAGCTGCTGACTCCTGAAAATGTGAGTCTATTACGACAGTTCCATCTCCTGCAAAATCGCTAGTCATAATGAGAAGTAGGGGCGAAAAAAATTTCGTCCTAGGGGCAAAAAAAAATTGCCCCTACAATTTTGTATTAAATACAACGAATCACACCGCATATCCTGAAGACCCCGTTTTACTGTTCCTATCCAAGCTTCAATTGAGACATCTTTTCAAATAATTGCGATCGCCAATGATGGTCACTGCGGCGATCGCTTTTGACTTCTAAGATGCGTAATCCCGGTTGGGGGAATTGATGTAGGGCATCTTTCAACTCTCCAGCCGATTGAACCCTGGCATAGTTAATGCTGTAGGCCCGAAAGAGGTTTTCTAAATTCACCTGTTGCGGTGTGACAAAAAATTCTTCAAAGGGGGGATTAAATTGAGCGATCGGCAAGAGTTCAAAAATACCACCGCCCTGATTATTAATTAATAAAACAGTTAAATTTCCCCGTTTTTTTAACCGTTGGGCTAACAATAAACCATTGGTATCATGAAGAAACGCCAAATCTCCGGTAATTAAGAGGGTGGGTTTGCCACCATAGGCTAAACCAATGGCTGTTGAGAGAGTTCCATCAATACCATTGGCGCCGCGATTACAAAAAACTTGCGTTTGGCGATCGCTACGTCGCCAGAACCATTCCATATCGCGGACGGGGGTACTGTTGGCGACCATCACCTGTCGTTGACTCGGGAGACTATGAGAGATGAGCCAGGGGAGTTGCGGTTCGCGGAGATGGTGAGTATCGGCCATCTCCAGACTGAGAGCTTCCCCTAAGCGTGAATCGGCCTCACACCACTGTTGGCAAAAGTCCGAGGGGCCGGGAGGAACCACTGGATCAGGAATTGGCAACCGTTCCACATCGAGGCGCAAATGAATCGTGCGGCCATGAAGGGGGTCAAGATTGCGATCGCCGGGATCTAAAACCCAAGTTAAGCCATTAAGTTGCTGTAACCACTGACGTAGCACCTTACTGGTGGGTAGATCTCCCAATTGAATCACCACATCGGGGCGTAACTCCTGAGACATCTGCCGATGACGTAACAGCAGATCGTAACTCACGACAAGCTGAGAATTGAGGGAGGCCCAATGACGCAGGGGGGAGAGGGCCTCGGCCAACACCGGAAAACCGAGGGTTTTCGCCAGTTGAGCCACTCGTTCACTGTAGCGTTTGGGGTTTTGGGGTTGGGCGACTCCAGCGATAATCAGGCCGCGATCGCTCTTAAACCAGGCCGCAAAGGCGCGATCGAGACTTTCCCCCGAAGCACGGGGATACGCAGGAGTCTGAGGAACCACCGCCGCAAAAAACTCCTGCCATCGTTGTTCACCCAACATGGCGACAAACTCTTGAGTTTGAGGTTCCGGTTCTGGGGCCAGGGGATCACGAAAGGGACAATTGAGATGCACCACCCCCGGCACCGGAAAGCGCGTGCGTTCCCAGCCGTAGATCAGCGTTTGTCGGAGATAGCGCAGTTGCTGCAAACTTAGCTGAGGCAGTGCCAGTTCGCTGTACCAAGCCGTATAGTTGCCATAAAGCTTTTGTTGGTCAATGGCCTGGCCCGCTTGACAGTGGCGTAATTCCGGGGGGCGATCGGCACTGAGGACTAACAGCGGAACCCGAGACTCTCGCGCTTCGATAATGGCGGGATAGAAGTTCGCCCCAGCGGTTCCCGAAGTACAAACGAGAGCAACCGCTTGATGGGTGCGTTTGGCGAATCCGAGGGCAAAAAAGGCGGCGGAGCGTTCATCGAGAATGGAGATGGCCTCAATCTCCTCATGTTGGGCAAAGGCCACGGCCAGGGGAGCTGAACGAGATCCCGGACAGATGACGGCCACCTGTAAGCCTAAACGAGCCAAGGTTTCGACGAGAACGGATGCCCAGAGCGTGTTGGTGTTGCGAGCGTCAACCGCCATAACGATGTGTGATCTTTATATCTGTGATCTTTATATCTGTGATCTAATGATGGAAGGGGATCGTGGCCAGGGGTAAGAAGACCCAGACTAATTGCACAAGTCCTTGCCAGCCAAAGGTTAAGCCGGGGCGGGTTCCGCAGAGGAGGGCATCAATACGTTGTTCTAAGCGAGAGGGGGGAGCGGTGCAGCTAAAGGCGGCTTCAAAGGGAGTGGTTGAGCGTAGAGGAGCGCGGACAACATCGAGGAGGGACTCGGCTAAGACGAGTTCATCAACCTGCTGGGCGGCCCAAGCATCGGCGCGAATTTCCCGTAGGAGGAGCAGATCTTGCCAGAGATGGTTGCTGTTGGGAAGCCAGGGGGTGAGACGGTAACACAGGCCCAGCCAGAAAAACCAGAAGGTATCGCGATAGACGCGATGGCCCTGTTCATGGGCCAGGACGGCGGCCAGGCGATCGCCGTCGAGATGGTCCAGCAGTCCCTGAGTAATGGTCAGTTCCGGGTTCCAGCCGCCGACTTGGGCGCTAAATAGGGCTGTATCGTCGAGAATGCGACAGGAATAGCCCAGGATATTGGTTTGGGGATAGCGACGTAGTTGGCTCACCGTCCGCCGTAGCTGGAGGGTTTGACGGGTGAGACAGGTGAGGCTGGCGATGAGAAACAGCCAAGAGAGTAGGTAACTGGCGAGTCCGGTTCCTTGCCAAACCATCTGGCCTTGAGCGCCCATGCAGAGAACCGCAATGGCGGTGGTCAGCAGCAGTAACACGGGAGCAACCAGGGCGATAATCCCGTGACGCCAGCGTTGGTCAAGAGAAGAGGGGGTGAGGGGGGTCGGACTTTGGCCGTTGAGATTCCCTTGACGTAAGCCGAGGGCGATCGCCAAAGCCATGAGAATCATCAACAAGTGCATTAGGACTGTTCCTCCCGTTGACGCCGTACCGCTTGAATCCGTTGGGCGATCGCATCGAGGCGATCGAGACTATCCACGTCGAGGCTATCGGCAAAAGCGGCGACGACATCAGGACTGCTGACGGCCAGGAAATGTTGGAGGCGATCGTGAGATTTGAGCATTTGGGCCTGTTCCCGAGAGATTCGCGGCCGCCAACGAAAGGCGCGATCGCCTTTGTCACAGTCCAACCAGCCCTTTTTGGTCAGACGGCGCATCACGGTGGTGACGGAAGCGTAGGCCAGTTCGCGATCGGGATCGGCCAGGATGCGATCGTGAACATCTTTCACCGTTACCTCATCGAGATCGTAGATAATATCGAGGATTTCGGCTTCTAGGGGGCCAAGTGAGAGATTGTGAGGACGGTGTTCGGGAAGGGGAACCATAGTAACGATATGCGATGACCAAAACATTGGTTGCCTGTTAACCAATGTTTTGTATTTTACCCTCTCGTTGCCCGCTGAGGCGTTAACGCCCCGAAACGCTCCCAGACGGCAATCAACGGCGGTGTTTGCTGGGGTTGAGACGGGGTAGGGGTCCAGAGGTCGCTCCAGGGGCTAAATAGTATTCAGGAATAGAGTCTTGAGGAGTGTCCCGCTCCGCCCGCTGGATTTGCCACCACCGCAGGGCGATCGCACCGGCCATGGTTCCCATCCCCAGCAGCAACAGTGAGCTATAACTCCCTAACCCCCCGAGAGCCACATCGACGGCTCCCATGGTCAAGACAAAGCTCGAAATGGGTTCTTTACGGTAGAAGGACTTGAGAAATCGATGCCAAACAGCATTCATTAGTATCTGTAGGGTTAGAGTCCGTAAACGACATCGGCAAAGGGCGCAGGCCGCTGATGCGTCTACGCCCCCGCTTATTTTGATCCTACTCGATCGCCGAGATTAGATCCGTTTAGATCAGTCCCAGCCAGGCTAATAAGCCTTGGCCCGAGAGGTATTCAATGGCTAGGGCGGCGATGAAGCCAATCATCGCGGCACGACCATTGAGCCGTTCGGCATATTGGTTAAATCCGAATTTAGGTTCTGTGAGATTCGGAGTGACGGAGGGTTCAGGAGATTGGCTCATAAAACTTAACAATGTTGGGGATGTCTCTATTGTAGAAATTTCTGTTGAGAAGGCAAGGGGGGAGGGGAAAGAAGGGAAGAGGCATAACCCACCCCTAACCCC
>NZ_JAWOCL010000291.1:0-5069 GCF_046483825.1 Sodalinema sp. | reverse complement strand
GACCGAAATCCTAAGTCAGAGACTTTGCGTCCCCAGAGTCGCTGCATGGCTTTTAGGTTCAACGTCTCGAAATAGAGAACGTCAAACCGATCGGTCAGCCAGTGAGCTAGTTTCCAGAACCAGTCCTCTCGCCGATGAACAATGTCTTCGTGGCGACGAACTAGGTTCTTTCGAGCGCGTTCTCGCTTGTTCGAGCTTTTCTGTTTGCGGGACAGTTCTCGGTTCGCCTTCTGAATCTCACGGAGAGATTGCTTAAAAAACAGCGGGGCGTCAATACTGAAGCCTTCAGAGGTCGTGAGAAACATTTTCAGTCCGAAGTCAAAGCCAGCGCTTTTACCCGTCTCGACTTTGACAGTCGGCTCCGAAGGAGCGTCTACCGTGACGAACATAAACATCTCTCCCAATGGAGTCCGTTTAACTGTCACCGTTTTGATTTTCCCCTCAATTTCTCTGGACTTCCAGAACTGATACACTCGACCGCAGATCTTCACCCGGTTTTCACCGAGAAACTTGTAGTTGTTCTGTTTGAGAGTAAACGATTTGTACTTTTTGACTTTTTTAAACCCAGGAGGACGAACCCCTTTGTCTCTGTGCTTAAAAAACAACTGATACGCTTTTTCGATACGCTGGCAGATGTCTTGCACTGCTTGAGCGTCAACGGTTTTCCAGGAAGGATTACGTTTTCTGAGCTTAGCAATATGCTTCTGGAGCTTGGAGCAGTTCAAGTGTTTGCCCCACATCCGATAGTACCGACGATGCAACGCAATACAGTGGTTGTAAATCGTTCCCGAGGCATTAACGATGCACTTCAGGTGACGATTTCGCTTGTGGTTGTACAGCTTGAACTTGAGCGTCTTCATGCTATTATAATAGCCGATTGAGGTAGCCAGTGGGTAGCCAGTCCCATGAAATTAAGATTAAGTGTCAGGATTGAGACAGGACGACTTGAGAAGCTGAGACGGGTTGCCAAGCAGAAGCGCAAAACGATGACTCAACTAATCGAAGATTGGATAGACAGGATTAAGAAGCTGACGGCGGCTAAAGCCGCACGAGTCGCTTTTCCACCCCGCGCTAAAGCAGCAGGGCTATCAAGCTCCCGACCTATTCACGTATCAAGACCAGTGGGACCAGCTACAAGAGGATGTGAACCCCTTTGCGGTGATGGTGATGGCCCATTTGAAAACCCAAGCCACCCGACAGCAGCCCAACCAACGACTACAATGGAAGCTGGAGGTAACTAAAAGCCTCTACCGTCGGGGCTATAGCCGTCAAAACATTCTGGAACTCTTCCGACTGGTCAACTGGATCATGACTCTCCCGGAAGAGTTGGAGTCATCGTTTAACACTGAAATTGCCGCCTTTGAGGAGGAGGAAAAAATGCCTTATATCACCCCCCTAGAGCGTTTCGCTCAAGAAGCCGGAGTCTCAGCCGGAGTGTTAACAAGGGGCCGTGAAGATATCCTGGATATCTTGGAAACTCGGTTTGGACCCGTTCCCAGTTCCCTGAGCGATCGCATCAACGCCATCGACGACGCCACCTACCTGAAAACCTTACTGATTCAAGCCGTCACCCTCTCCTCCCTAGAAGACTTTGAACGGGCGATCGCACCCAATTCGTAATCCCTCGACCTGTTCGTTCACAAAGCGATGACCAACGAAGCAATCAGTTGAGTCTCGTCCAGTCCATTAACAAAGAGAGAGAACAACTCGATATTCGCCTTGTCCTCTCTCATTCGCGACACTAGAGAGAGAAGACCTTTCGGAGTGACCAACCTCACGATGCTCGATCGCATCCAAAGCCTCACTAAAGAAATTGCCCCTCGGCTGATTGAAATCCGTCGTCATATCCACAGCCATCCTGAACTCAGTGGCCATGAGTACCAAACCGCCGCCTATGTGGCTGGCGTTCTCTCCTCCTGTGGCGTACAAGTCCGGGAGGGGGTGGGCCAAACCGGCGTCATTGGGGAACTCGGAGACCGCCAACAGCCTCGGGTTGCCATTCGCACCGATATGGATGCCCTCCCCATCGAAGAACGCACCGGCTTACCCTTCGCCTCCCGCAATCCGGGGGTGATGCACGCCTGCGGCCATGATGTCCATACCACTCTGGGATTAGGAACCGCCATGGTCCTCTCTCGGTTTATGGATGAGTTGCCGGGAGCCGTGCGATTCCTATTCCAACCCGCCGAAGAAATCGCCCAGGGCGCCCATTGGATGGTCGCAGATGGGGCGATGGCGGAGGTGGATGCCATTTTTGGGGTTCATGTGTTTCCTAGCATTCCTAGCGGTATTGTGGGGGTGCGTTATGGGGCTTTGACAGCGGCGGCGGATGACTTGGAATTGATTATTACGGGAGAGTCGGGCCATGGGGCGCGTCCCTATGAGGCGGTGGATGCCATTTGGATTGCGGCCCAGGTGATTACCACGTTGCAGCAGGCCATTTCCCGCACCCATAATCCCTTGCGTCCGGTGGTGTTGACCATTGGTAAGATTCAGGGAGGACGAGCCCCCAATGCGATCGCCGACTCGGTACAGCTTCTGGGAACGGTGCGATCGCTGCACCCGGACACCCACCGCGAACTCCCGGACTGGATTGAGAACATCGTCGCCGGAGTTTGCAAAACCTACGGGGCGAAGTATGAAATGAACTATCGCCGTTTGGTTCCTTCTGTGTTTAATGACACGGCGTTGACTCAGATTGTCGAATCGACAGTGCGTCAGGCCTGGGGGGAGACGGGGATGCAAGTGTTGATGGAACCTTCCTTGGGAGCGGAAGATTTTTCGGTCTATTTAGATCATGCCCCAGGAACCATGTTTCGTCTCGGGGTGGGTCATGCCAATCAACGCAATTATGCTCTGCATCATCCTCAGTTTGATATTGATGAGGAGGCGATTATGACGGGAGTGATTACGTTAGCTTATTCCGCCTGGCAGTATTTGGACCGTTGGCAGACCGATTAGGCTGAAGGGGTTACGATAGCGGAACGCACCGATTCGGGAAGCCGGTGCGTTCACCCCCTAATCGGCGCTTAATACCACAAAAAATAAAATATGTCAACCTACGTTACATTCCGTCATAAAAAAGAAGTTGATTTGCGGGTTAACTTTGGCAGCGTCCCGCCGGGAATCCTTGAGCCGACCCCGGCACAGTTTTGAGGGGAGAGATGGTCGGCGTTCTGGCCATAGACCTCGTGCAATACCTTTATTGGCAAGCGTTTGAGCTAATCCTCGCCGCCCATTCCCTCAGCAGCGGTGAGAAAACATCCCCTCGGGGCGATCGCCGTTTTCCCAAAATTAGATACAAGAAGAACACAATAGCTGATATACCTAATTTTTAACAAATGGCTGGACCTCTGTCAACCTCGTTCATAAATGAAAATAATTACTAATAATTAGCCATGTATGAACTTTTGTAAAAACTGTCAATGATTTAAATATCAAAATAAACGCTATAGATATAATAAACAATCCTGATGTTAAACCCAAAATTGATTGAACCCGGTCTTCGACAGCCCAACACACCCGGCGACCTTGCTAGAATCGTTATTATTGCGGCTCATCTCAACCTATGCCTGCGACAAAAAAACTGACCCTCGCTGACTTTCTCGCCCTACCGGAAACCAAACCCGCCAGCGAATGGATTGACGGGCGAATTGTTCAAAAACCCATGCCCCAGGGAAAACATAGTCAACTGCAAAGCGCCCTCGTGACCACGCTAAATTTGGCGATCAAACCGGGGCAATTGGGTTGTGCATTTCCGGAGTTGCGCTGTGTGTTTGGCGATCGCGCCATTGTGCCGGATGTGGTAGTGGTGACCTGGGAGCGCATTCCCATCGATGAAGATGGTGAAATTACCAACCTGATTCCCCTTGCGCCGGATTGGGCGATCGCAATCCTCTCACCGGAGCAGAGTCACACTCGCGTCACCAAAAATCTTCTCCATTGCCTGAAACACGGCACTACCATGGGCTGGCTAATTGACCCGGCAGAAAAAACGGTGTTTGTGTATCGTCCAAAGCAGGAAATCGAGGTGTTTGAGGAGTTGGAGGCGGTTCTTCCGATGCCTGAGTGGGTGGAGGGCGTGACGGTGACGGTGGAGCGGCTGTTTAGTTGGTTGAAATTTTAATACAATGTAGGGGCGAACGGCTGTTCGCCCTCCTCCCTATGTCCAAATGCGATCGAGCTTGAGGACGAATCCCGGAAGCACATCTTCGCCGGATACGTTGGCTGGACGCGACAACACTTCGGGTTTTCCGCTGGCGCGATAGATTTCTACAATCTGGCGTTTCGGGTCGATGAGCCAACCGAGTCGCGTTCCGTTGGCAAGATATTCCTGCATTTTGGCCTGTATGAGCTTGAGGGCGTCGGATTTGGAGCGGAGTTCGGCAACGAAATCAGGGCAAATGTGGGGGAAGGTATCGCGCTGTGTATCGGTGAGGGCATTCCAACGCTCCGAGCTGACCCAGGAAGCGTCGGGAGATAAGATGGCACCATCAGGCAAGGTGAATCCGGTGGAGGAGTCGAAAACTTTACCGGGGTAGTTGTTGTCTTCGTACCAATAGTAGAGCTGTGCCGTCAGGCTACTGTTGCGTTCGCCGGTTTCCCAGCCGGTGGGTGGGTTCACAATGAGTTCTCCGGTTGCCGTGCGTTCTAGGCGTAGGTCTTGGTTGTGGGTGGCGAGGGTGGCGAACTGTTCGGGGGTGACGTGGAATTTGACGCTGTTGGGGAGATTGAGTTGTAGGGTTTGGCGCATTTCCAACTCCTGGGTGATGGATGGGGTTTAGCTGTCGTGGAGAGACTGTTTCGTTGCTGTTGTGCGTGTGGGGGGTTGGTGTTGGAGACAAAAACTGGCCCCACCTTATAAAAAGGGTAAGACCTGTTAGGCGCAGCCGCAACGGGGCCAATGATTGGGAAAGGCGCGAAGCCGATGCCGAACTCTATAAATGCGATCGATTTGGCAGCCACTACGATATCAAATTCACCCTGCGTAATGATGTGGGAAGTTCCCTAATTTTGAGTTGCTGGATTATCCGCATTATCCGCACGGACGAAGACGTCCCACGCCTCAC
>NZ_JAWOCL010000064.1:0-12603 GCF_046483825.1 Sodalinema sp. | reverse complement strand
GACATCTGACACCGAGGAGGGCGAACGTCCGTCCCCTCCACGGTCTGGGTTAGGGGTGGGTTCCCCTACAGACATCTATGACACGACTTCTGTTCTGAAAGATGGTATAAAAAACCCCGCTTTGTACGAATTCCCCCTTAATTACCCCTGTATTCTCTGTTTCCGGCTTGAGCAAAAAACCTCAGCCTCCTAGAGAGACTGAGGTTTTCTTGACCCACACAAAATTCAATTCAGATGGCAATTAATACGCATCTTGAATTTCGTAGAAGTCGGGAGAAATATAATCTTTCCGTAAGGGGAAACCCACCCAATCTTCAGGCATTAACAACCGCTTCAAGTTGGGGTGACCTTCGTAATGAATCCCGAACATATCGTAGGATTCCCGTTCTTGCCAGTCCGCTCCTTTCCAAATCCAATAGACCGAAGCGACTTTCGGCTCATTTCGGGGGAGAAAGACCTTTAAGCGTACTTCTTCAGGCTTGTGAGCATCATCACTGACCTTAATCAAGTGATAGAAACTCACTAATTCCTGACCGGGACCCGCATCATAGGCCCCTTGACATTGCAGATAATTAAATCCGTAGGCGTACAATGCTGTTGCAATGGGAATCAGAACCTCCGGGTTAACCTGGATGAGTTCCACCCCTAGGTTATCCGCTTCGAGGGCGTCATTGGCAAACCCATTCTCGGTCAACCATTTGGAGACGGGACCCGCCGGAACGGGTTTATCTTCAGTTTGTTCTTCGGTCTCATTGCCGTTTTTGGGGGACTCTTCAGCCACGGTCTGCCTCCTCTTTCTGAGCAGCTTTTTCTTGTGCAGATTGTAATGCGGGGGGAACGGGCATTCCCATTGCTTCAGCCAGTTGCTTGGGCGGATTATGCCGAGCCTCACTCCGCATATAATGACCCGTCAGGATGGGGTCAACAGGTTTGAGTTGGTGAGAGATGGTGTGATACCGGTGCGTTTGTTGGTGGTTGCCTCGTTCTGAGAGGGACTCGTTGGAGACCTTTTTACGCAGTTTAACAATCGCGTCGATAATGGCCTCGGGACGGGGAGGACAACCGGGAATATAGACATCCACCGGAATCAATTTATCGACTCCGCGAACGGCTGTGGGGGAGTCAACGCTAAACATCCCACCGGTGATGGTGCAAGCACCCATGGCGATGACATATTTGGGCGCGGGCATCTGTTCGTAGAGACGAACCACCGCCGGGGCCATTTTCATGGTGATGGTTCCGGCGGTAATCAGCAAGTCGGCTTGACGAGGGCTGTTCCGGGGAACGAGACCAAAGCGGTCGAAGTCGAAACGAGAGCCAATCAAGGCCGCAAATTCAATAAAGCAACAGGCGGTCCCATACATCATGGGCCAGAGACTCGATAAACGAGCCCAGTTGTAGAGGTCGTCTACGGTTGTCAGAATCAAGTTTTCCGACAACTCTTGCGTCACTTGAGGACGCTCAACGGGATTAATGAGGGTGGGGGTGGAGAGATTCTTATCACTCATGACCATTCCAATGCTCCTTTGCGCCAGGCGTACACGAGGGCAATCACGAGGATGCTGATGAAAACCAACGCCTCGATGAATGCCAGTAGTCCTAGGGTGTGGAAGGCCACAGCCCAGGGGTAAAGAAAGACGGTCTCAACATCGAAGACTACGAAAACTAGGGCAAACATGTAGTAGCGGATGTTGAACTGAATCCAGGCGCCACCAATGGGTTCCATCCCTGATTCGTAGGTGGTATTGGATTCAATACCCAGACTCTTGGGTCGTACTAGCTTCGAGACAGTCAGGGCCAAGATCGGCACTAAACTGCAAATGAGCAGGAAGCCGAGGAAATATTCGTAACCAGTGAGAACAAACACAGGGGCTAACGTCTTTACTTATATTTACATTAATGATAGTCGAGGGGTCGGCAGATCTCAAATGAGATTGAGAATGAGATTGAGAATGGGATTGAGTTTTCCCCCGAAGTCGCCACAATGGACATTAGGTGTTGTTGTACAAAAGATTAGACCCGATGATTTTTCAAGACGAGTTTGAACTACAAACCTATAATCATGGCGATCTACAGGATATCACTGAGCAGGTGGAGCAGATCGTCAAGCAGTCTGGGATTCGCACCGGAATGGCCCATATTTTCAATGTGGGTAGTACGGCCTCGATTGGGACGATTGAGTTTGAGCCAGGCTTAAAGCGGGATTTACCGGAACTGCTCGATCGCCTCATCCCCCCGAGCCGTGATTATGGCCATGAGCAAACTTGGCATGATGGTAATGGTCATTCCCATCTACAAGCGACTTGGCTGGGGCCAGAGCTGACGGTTCCGGTTCAACAGGGCTGTCTGAGGCTGGGAACCTGGCAACAGATCTTTCACCTCGAATGTGATATTAAGCCCCGCCAGCGTCAGATTGTGGTGACTGTCTATGGGGATTAGATGGGGGGATTAGAACCCCATGGCTTCGGCGACGATGTCTAGGTCGGGTTCGATGCCTTGCTGGAGCCGGCTATGGCTGTGTTTGATGGCGGAGTCGGGGTCTTTTAAGCCGTTTCCGGTCAAGACACAGACGATGGTGGCTCCGGCGGGGACGCGATCGCGTAGTTTCAGGAGTCCGGCCACAGAAGCGGCACTGGCGGGTTCACAGAAGATGCCTTCTTGCCCCAGGAGACGATAGGCGTGGAGGATTTCCTCGTCGGAGACGGCGTTAAATTCCCCTTGGCTGGCGTTTTCGACGGTTAGGGCTTTTTGCCAGTTGGCGGGATTGCCGATGCGGATGGCGGTGGCGACGGTATCGGGATTTTTGACGGGGGCGCCTTCGATGAGCGGGGCTGAACCGGCCGCTTGGAAACCCATCATTTTCGGTAGGCGATCGCAACGGCCCAATTGCTGGTACTGACAGAATCCCATCCAGTAGGCGGTGATATTGCCGGCATTGCCCACGGGAATACAGAGCCAGTCAGGGGCGTTCCCTAAAGCATCCACGACTTCAAAGGCGGCGGTTTTTTGCCCTTCGAGGCGATAGGGGTTAACGGAGTTGACGACGGTGACGGGGTAGGTGTCTCCGAGTTCGCGGACGATTTCTAGGGCGCGATCGAAGTTGCCCTTAATGGCGAGAATTTCGGCGCCGTAGACGAGGGCCTGAGCCAGTTTACCGAGGGCGACATAGCCATCGGGGATGATGACAAAGGCTCGCAAGCCGCCTCGTTTGGCGTAGGCGGCGGCGGCGGCGGAGGTGTTGCCGGTACTGGCACAGATGACGGCTTTGGCGCCTTCTTCTTTGGCTTTGGAGATGGCCAGGGTCATGCCGCGATCTTTGAAGCTCCCGGTGGGGTTCAACCCGTCGTACTTGACGAACACCTCGACCTTTTTGCCAATTTCTGCGGCAATGGTGGGGACGGGAATGAGGGGGGTGTTCCCTTCATGGAGGGTAATCACCGGGGTAGCCTCGCTCACCGGCAAGTGGGGACGGTAGGCATTGATCAAACCGCGCCAGCCTCGCTGCTGTGGAGCGGTTTCGGGTTGAGGGGCGTTGGCGGTCGAAAAACTCAGCGTCACAATGGTTGTTGGCAAATAAGGGGTGCTGACCGGGTCGTTGGGACGATTTTCGCCTTAGATTCGGTCATGATTCTGGCCTAATTGTACCAAAATTGTCGCGGATGCTACGGCTGCCTGGGACTGAGTTCTGGGGCCGGGTTCTGGAGCCGGGTTCTGGAGCTGAGTTCTGGGGGTTGGGACGGGCGATCGCCGCTGGCAATTTTTTTAGACAGTTTATCTATGACGTTTTTTTATATGAAACGTATTTCAGGTAAAATATTTAATCGTTTTTAGAGTCCTATTATATCTGTCTTTTAATTTATATTTTACATAAATTGCAACATTTGTTGCAACATTTCGTAATCCTTGCAGTAGAATGTTGCCCGAGCCTCTCTAGGTACAAATTCTTAATTTCTCTTTAAATATGACAACCGTATCCAAAACCTCTAGCATCAAACCCCTATCTGAGCTTAAGTTATCGGTCTATCAAGCCGATCATCAGGTGAAATACTTGCATCTGCACGCCCAACTTGACACCCTGATGATCGAGATTCAGAATCGTCGCCAACAGGGGAGTCTGCCGCAATTGCCCAAAAGCTAGAGTCCAAGCTTCTGAAGCCTGCCAAGGCGATCGCCCGGACTCATAACGACTCCGCCGAGGATCTCGCTATCATGGGTCTACGTCCGCCATCGCAAAGCGTGCGGGAACCGTGCTCGCAAAGCGTGCGGGAACCGCAATCGCCCCCTTGGATTCTCTATGTCTTCCCTTCCCCAACATCCCTCCCGAGGAGAGTGTCCCTGTCCCGTTTGTCGTCGAGGAGAACTCTCCCCCCTAACGCTTATGGAGGCCGTCGGTTGTGACAACTGTGGTCATCTGTTTGAGGTGCAACATCAGCCCCAGCGCGATCGCATTTCTCTACGGGCGATCGACCAATCCCCTCCCCCCACCTGGCGTTGGACGGGCCGAGGCTGGCAACCCACCGGCCGCGAAGATGTCGAAATTGGCCTCGACACCTGGGTTGCGGCTGTCTGCTTTACCCTGATTCCGACGGCGATCGTTGCTACAGCCGCCTATGTCTTCCCGCCTCTGCCAGGTAGCGGCTGGAGTACCTTCCCCCTAATTTGGACAGGATTAACCTTTCTCTGCCACGGTTCTTGCGTGATTACCCTGTTGATGGAGTATTACCAAATCCCCCTAAGCTCCTATTTTCGCCTGCGACCGTTCCAATGAGCCTTGTGATCGAGGTTCGCCTCCAGAGTCTCATTCCTTGACCCCAGTGGCTGCAATTCCCTGCACAAACTGACGCTGGCCGACCAAAAACAGAGTAATAACCGGTAGTGACGAGAGAACGACCGCCGCCATCAGCACGGCCCAATCACTGGTAAATTGCTCCTGAAACTCTGCCAGCGTTAGCTGAACCGTGCGCAGTTCCGGACGAGTGGTAAAGACTAGCGGTTTAAACAGATCATTCCACTCCCCGATAAAGGCGAATAAGAATAATGTCACCCAGGCCGGGCGAGATAAGGGAATCATGATATGCCGCAGCACCTGCCAAGCTGTGGCCCCATCTAAAATCGCCGCTTGTTCGATCGCCACCGGAATCGTCAAAAAATACTGTCGCATCAGAAAAATCCCAAAGCCACTGACCGCTGTTGGCAGAATCAAGGCCCCGTAGGTATCGAGGAGATGGCCCCACTTCAAGACCAAGAAAATGGGAATCACCAGCAGTTGAAAGGGAATCGCTAAGGTGGCCAAAATCAGCACCAGCACCGTATTGCGCCCACGAAACTCAAATCGGGCCAGAGCGTAGCCAGCTAAGGCCGAGGTCACGGTTTGGATGGCGGTCACCACTAACGCCACGATGGTGGAGTTGGCAAACGCCAGCCAAAAATTGCCGCGAATCCAGGCTTGTCGATAACTCTCTAGGGTCCAAACCCCCCCCAACTCTAGGTTTGCCAGGGAGCCTGGGGGAGCAAAGGCCGCTCGGAGGACAATCGCCAGGGGGAAGAGCATCACTAGGGCGCCAATCATTAAAAAAAACAAGATTACACCCTGCCATTGATTAGCTGTAACAATCTTCGAGGCGATCGCCTTTGGGGTCAAAGCCTTAGCAGGCACGGGATAACGTCGATTAGGGAATTTGGGAGACATAAACCTAAAAGCAGCGGTAGAATGATCGTAGTTAGGAGTTGAGAGAAATAAACCTGGTCAACTTCGGGTTAAACCTTGTAAAGTAATAGAAAGTTGTAACGACCTATTGAACAAGTTTAACCACCCAGGTTGAAAGTCAACGGTTCGGTGTAGTCTCGCCGCTCCACAAAATAGGATGAGGAGATAGAAAACGTATGCCGCAGTTAGAAGCGACCGCCACTCTGGATTACCAAAGCGAAGTCTACAAAGACGCTTACAGTCGCATCAATGCCATTGTCATCGAAGGCGAACAAGAAGCCTTTGACAATTACATCCGCTTAGCCGAAATGCTCCCCGAAAGTCAGGACGAACTCAAGTCTCTGGCGAAAATGGAGAAACGCCATAAAAAAGGATTCCAAGCCTGTGGGCGTAATTTGAGTGTCGTAGCTGACATGGAATTTGCCCAAGAGTTTTTTGGCAAACTTCATCGCAATTTTCAGGCGGCTAGCGATGCCAACGACATTGTGACCTGCTTGGTGATTCAATCTCTGATTATTGAGTGCTTCGCCATTTCCGCCTACAACATTTACATTCCTTACGCGGATCCCTTTGCTCGTAAAATCACCGAAGGGGTGGTTAAGGATGAGTATCTTCACCTCAATTTTGGGGAAGAATGGCTCAAGGGACATTTTGAAGAATGCAAAGAGCAAGTTGATGCGGCCAATCGTGAGAATTTACCCATTGTTTGGGAAATGCTCAATGCCGTTGCTAAAGATGCCAAGGTTCTCAACATGGAGAAAGAGGAGTTGATTGAAGACTTCATGATTGCTTACGGCGAAGCCCTGAGCAACATTGGCTTCAGCACTCGTGACATCATGAAAATGTCCTCCTACGGCTTACGGGGTGCAGCCTAGACAACCTGCCTAGGTTAACTCCTAGGTGAGTTCCCTGCCCCTGTTGCCTAACGAACGAGGCGTAACAGCATTGTCGCAATCGCTCGTTTTTTCCTAGGAAAGCGAGCGGTTTTTTGCGTTTGAATCAGATTTAAGTTGAGAAGGGGCGCTTTACATAGTATTGTAAAGGTTTATGAATGCCCTATTGTTACCGGATACCATATCGCAGCCTGAAATAAGGGTTGCTTGAGATTCTGCCCATGTTTGGTTTAATCGGTCACCTGACTAATTTAGAACACGCCCAGTCCGTTGCTCGGGACATGGGGTATGACGGACTTGCAGATCAAGGACTTGACTTTTGGTGTGCGGCGCCGCCGCAAACTGTTGATCACATTACGGTTACCAGTATCACCGGGCAAACCATTGAAGGTCGTTACGTTGAGTCCTGTTTTCTGCCGGAGATGCTGGCGACGCGGCGAGTCAAGGCCGCTACCCGTAAGATTATTAACGCCATGGCCCATGCTCAAAAAATTGGCCTGGATATTACGGCCCTGGGCGGCTTCTCCTCGATTGTTTTTGAAAATTTTAATCTCAATCAAATTGAGCGGATTCGCAATATCACCCTTGACTTCCAGCGCTTTACAACCGGTAATACCCATACGGCCTATATTATTGCCCGTCAGGTTGAGCAAGCGAGCGCACAACTGGGAATTGAACTGTCTCAAGCGACGGTGGCGGTTTGTGGGGCAACGGGCGATATTGGGAGTGCTGTCTGTCGTTGGTTGGATGCTCGTAGCGATGTGGCGGAGTTACTGCTGATTGCCCGCGATCGCCAACGCTTGGATGATTTACAAGCCGAACTGGGACGGGGTAAGGTCATGGGGCTAGAAGATGCTCTGCCGAAAGCCGATATTATTGTCTGGGTCGCCAGTATGCCCAAAGGACTGGTGATTGATTCGACGACGTTGAAAAAACCCTGTTTGTTGGTCGATGGCGGCTATCCCAAAAATCTGGATACGAAAGTGCAACACCCTGGCGTGGTCGTCCTCAAAGGGGGCATCGTTGAACATGCCCTGGATATCAACTGGCGTATTATGAAGTTGGTCAACATGGATGTGCCGGCGCGTCAGATGTTTGCCTGCTTTGCTGAATCTATGCTCTTAGAGTTTGAGAAGTGGTACACCAATTTTTCTTGGGGACGCAACCAAATCACTGTTGAGAAAATGGAAAAAATTGGTGAAGTCTCCCTCAAACATGGATTTAAACCCCTGTTGTCCTAGCTGAGATGGTCCCATCTCCCACCGCCGAGTCCCCTGGCCCTCTAAGTTCCCTTTAATCTCCCCAAAGACGTTGACCTAAACCTATGCTCTTAGATTTCGAGAAACCCCTCGTTGAGCTAGAAAAACGCATCCAGCAAATTCGAGATATCGCTGAAGACACCGATGTGGATGTCTCCGATGAGATTCGTCAACTCGAAGATCGCGCCACGGAGTTACGCCAGGAGATTTTTAGTAATCTCTCGCCGGCCCAACGGCTGCAACTGGCTCGCCATCCCCGTCGCCCGAGTACCCTGGATTATATTCAGGCCATCGGTGATGAGTGGATTGAACTCCACGGCGATCGCGGTGGCTCGGATGATCCGGCTCTGGTGGGGGGCGTTTCTCGCCTCGGCGGTATCCCGGTGGTCATGTTGGGCCATCAAAAGGGCCGCGATACGAAGGACAATGTGCTGCGTAATTTTGGTATGGCGTCCCCTGGAGGCTATCGTAAGGCGTTACGGCTGATGGATCATGCCAATCGCTTTGGAATGCCCATTTTGACGTTTATTGATACGCCGGGGGCCTGGGCGGGGATTGAGGCGGAACATCTGGGCCAAGGGGAGGCGATCGCCGTCAACTTGCGAGAGATGTTTGGCTATGAGGTGCCGATTATCTGTACGGTGATTGGTGAAGGTGGCTCTGGGGGGGCTTTGGGCATTGGGGTGGGCGATCGCCTACTCATGTTTGAACACGCGGTCTACACTGTGGCCACTCCTGAAGCCTGTGCGGCCATTCTCTGGAAGGATGCGGCCAAGAGTCCTCAAGCGGCAGAAGCCCTGAAAATTACCGCTGGGGATCTCAAAAATTTGGAGATTCTCGATCGCCTACTTCCCGAACCTGTCGGCGGGGTTCACAATCAGCCGGTGCAGGCCACGGAAATTCTGAAAACTGCCTTAATTGAGGAACTCAATAGCCTGTTAGAGTTATCACCCCAGGACCGGCAACAACTACGCTATGAGAAGTTCCGCCGTATGGGGGTGTTTTTGGAAGGATGAACCGCGATTTGGGCTGGGATACTGACCGTTGAGTCTAAAACCCATGCGATCGCGATCGCAGTCAATCACGACCGAGATCGCTCATGTTTTGGCCAACCTGCGTCATACTAGGTATGCCAGATTGTAGCCATTTAAATGACCCATGCTACCCAAGGTTCGACTGTTGCCGGGGGCAATCTCAGAGATATTGGTGTCTGTGCGGGAAACAGGAGTCCTCACCCGCTCCGATTGTTATGGACTCATGGCAGCATCCCTCGATGAGTCGGTAACGGAACAAGATCGCCGTTCCATCAACCGCCTAATTCGCTCCGTGCGCCGGGGTAAAGTTCAAATTATCGACGATCTCACCCATCGCCGTTAGCCCTTCGGGGCTTGGTTTCGGCCACCACTGTTAACGACTCACGACTGACGCATTTATGACGGCCGCCACTTGGATTACCGTCTCACGGCTCTTTGTCATTCCTATTTTTCTCTATGTCGTCGATGATGCCAGTGCGGGCGATCGCTGGTTTGCCCTAACCTTGTTTCTCATCGCCGCTCTCACTGATTGGCTCGATGGCTATGTGGCCCGCCGCTTCAACCAGGTCACAGATTTAGGCAAATTCCTCGATCCTCTGGTAGACAAACTGCTGATTTTTGCCCCCCTGCTGGTTCTCATTGAATGGGGAACCTTACCGGCCTGGGGGGTGTTTTTGGTGCTGGCGCGAGAATTGACCATCGCCGGTTGGCGCGTGAATCAGCCCAACATTTCCGGGGCCAATCTCTGGGGAAAAGCCAAAACCGTCAGTCAAATCGTCGCCATTAGCCTGTTGTTGGCCCCCCTCCCGGCCCCCTGGCCGCGAGTGGGAGTGCTGAGTTTTTGGGCGGCTGTTGCCCTAACCTTGATATCTGGGGGGATTTACCTGCTTCCTCCAAGACAGACTGAGTCGGAATCGGCGCTTTAACCCCTAAAGCGATCGCAGACAATCCACCTCAACAACGCGAAACAGGCCATCGTCGAAGCGAGTGCAGGAGCGTTCCCCCTCGACTAAGGCGGGGATTTGACCCTGCTGAAGCTGCTGTTGGATGGTTTGGCTAATTTCAGGATAGGAACGTGTCCACCAGGAGCGTTCGAGATAGTCGGGTTCAAAGGCACCCCGTTCGATGACGAGAACATCGATCGCCTCTTCGGTTAAGAATTGTTGAAGGTGCTGGATATCCGGGCTATAGTGTGCTTCCATCAGGGCGATCGCCCGGCGGCGTATTTCTTGATGATAAGTTCGGTGGAAGGGAATGGCGTATTCATAGCCCACATAGAGCGATCGCCGGCTGAAGGTGGGCAGTTGATTGGCTTCTAGGGCCAGAGACGCGATACGAGTCTCTGGAGGTTGCTCTTGTAGAAACTCATACAGCGCCGGATGATTGCCCACAATTAGATTAGTGCGTGGGTAATTGCCCAATCCCTGGGGATAGAAGACTAAATAGCTCAGGAGCAACCCTAGGGATACATAGCACAGAACAACACTTTTGTCAAGGATAAACTGCACTATTAAGACGAGGGCGATCGCTGCACCTAGAGCAAAGACAACTCGGAGACTATGTTGGCTATAGCGACTGGGGAGATGGAGACGAAAGGCCAAGTCATGGGCCAGGAAAAACAGACCCAAACCCGACAGTAGTAGAGCCTGTAACAGGGGGAGATGGGGGATTGGCTCCCGCTGGGGCAGGAAGGGCAAGAGGAGGGCGCTACAGAGTAAGGGGGGGTCGAGAGGCGGTTGCAGGCCCGTGCGTCCTCCCCAGAGCCAAAAGCGCCCCCAATCTTGGGCAAAATAGGCCGTCCGTCCCCCAGGCTGAAACTCCGGCAGGTCTTGGGCTTGGGCTAAGGTGACCGTGGGGCCAAACTCCGAGGATTGCAGGAGATAGGGGAAGAGCATCAGGACAATTAGCCCCAATCCTAGGCCAGTCCAGGACCCGGGAAACTCACCCTGGAGAGACAGTAGGACCAAGACTCCCGCCGCCACCAGGAGATAGGGAGGATAGAAGCCGCCTAAGCCGAGGAGTCCGAGGAGCATCAGTCGGGGGCGATGGGCGGCGATCGCATAGAGAACCGTCAGCAGCAGGGGACTGAGGAAGGCGCGAGGGGTGGCGGAGACGAGATCATCGCGCATCCAGAGATTTTGCAGATAGAGGCTACTGGCGAGGAAGGCGGCGAAGGGGATAGGGACCAGGCGCAAGCTGAGGCGGAAGGCCATGACCGTGGTGAACAGGGCTAGAATCACCGGGAGAATGCGGGCCAGGGCCAGAGGATCGAGTCCCAGTTGGGCGAAACTCCAATAGAAGGCGCGATAACCTGGGGGGGCGAGGGATTGGAAGTAATCGGCGATGAGATCGTTGGGAAACAAGCCCCCATCGAGGAAGCGTCGCATCCAGAAGAGATGCTGACGGGCATCGTTGGGGACGAGATAGCCCGGTTGCAGGGTTTGCTGGAGAACCGGGAGCGCGTAACTGGCCGACAGCAGCAAAGTCAGGGCCAGCCAGATGCGGCTGACGCTGGGGGAGGGGTTGGGGCGGAGGAAGAGGCGTTGCAGAGGTAGGCGATGCACGATGAATCGTTAGCAATCAGATTTTCAGTCGCGAGTATGTCATCCTCAGCATAAGTGAATTTCTTTTGATATCATCATTTCATGTTTGTTAGAATGCTAATGAAGCTCAAGGCAATGCAATCTAGAGTCGTTCAGAAGTTCCTGAATGGCTTCTGTACCCGCTCGAATTAGAGTTTCAACCTCTCGGGTTGTTGCATTTCCACATCGCAGCCAAACGACTTTAGGCGGAGAGCCATATAGTCGACTTCTCTCACAAAAGTCTGCATCTTGGGTCACAATACAGAAGTTATGTTCCTTGGCAAACTTCCAGATTTCGGTATCTGTTTTATCGGCAAGGTCATGAAACTGGACATGGCTGGAGTCAGGAAAAATATCAGTTAATCGATAGGTCAGTTTTTGACTCAGATTTTGGTCAAATAGCAACTTCATGGGGAACCAACAGAAGCAACCAAGCGATGATCGCGATCAGCTGCAAACTCCAAACAGGCCCTAATATCGGTTTCCGTTAATTCGGGAAAATCGTCCATGATCTCAGCCATAGACATTCCAGCTGCTAGCCACCCTAGCACATCGTAGACCGTAATCCGCATTCGGCGGATACAGGGCTTACCACCACGCTTATCAGGCTCAATCGTAATGATGTCGTGATAGCTCATAAGAAGGACAGGTCGCTACCTCAATTTTTCTTCCATAATTGTACATCACAAATGAATAGAACAAGTCAGCAACTGGTAGAGGTTTGGGAAGCCAACACCGTACCTAGGGTCGGTGTCTGGAGGATGTTAGTCAAGACGGCCCAATCTGGAGAGGGGGGCGATTCTCAGCAAAACTTGAGCCTGGATGCGAGGTCGGGGAACAATTTCAGCAAACTCCTCCAACTCCTCAATCTCGTGATTGTCCCCCACAACGAAGTATTCATCCGCCCCGAGGGTGAAGGAATCTCGCTCATAGCTAGGGGGAAGGGGGAGGGTTTCTAGGGGGCGATGGTTAATCAACACCTGTCCCTGACGAATTTCTACGGTTTCGTGAGGGAGGGCGAGAATGCGGCGGATGTAAAGGCGCTCTTCAGCATTGGCTGAGGTGTTAGGACTTTTAAAAATAATGATATCTCCCCGTTGAGGAGTACGATAGCCATAGGTGAGGTCA